>DHCD01000098.1:3780-14600 GCA_002398105.1 Syntrophomonas sp. UBA4911 | reverse complement strand
TCATAAATAACCGCCGCCACATCCAACATGGATTGATGGGCCTGGTATTTTTCAACTTTTTTATATTGATAAAAGCCAAACAGCATGCCTAATACGGACACGACAATACCAATAAAAAGCAAATTATTCTGTGCCTGACTTAAAGCCGGAATTTTAAGATTGGCCTCACTGGCGCCTGCCATGGCAGGTGAAAGCAACACTATCGCCAGACTGAATAAGCCGCCAACCGTTAACCTCCCGGCCTTATTTTTAAAAACACTCATTGTTTCTGA
Organism: Syntrophomonas sp. UBA4911; assembly: GCA_002398105.1. Taxonomy (GTDB): domain Bacteria; phylum Bacillota; class Syntrophomonadia; order Syntrophomonadales; family Syntrophomonadaceae; genus UBA4844. The sequence continues at coordinate 14,328 of DHCD01000098.1, read as the reverse complement.
TCACTTCCCTTAAAATATTGGACTGACGTTTATACCATCCACATGTCAACCATGCCCGGCATGGGAAGATCCTGTCGGATAAGAATATGGATATGGCTGCCGGCAACGGCCAAACTCTCCCCATCCGGTTATGCCGGTCAGTTTTATTTGTATCTTTCTTATTTTTGTCGTATAATTAATTTGGTTTTTATTAATAATATTGGTTATCCTATTATTGCCTTCAAGATCATCAGTGTCTGTGAGGGCAATTTTTTTATTGCCGATTTATCTTCATATATACCGGTCTGTCATACCATTTCAGCATCACTCCTAAAATATCCTCAGAAATCAGGAAACCTGGGGACAAATTATACTCAACACCTCCTCATCAAAGATTTTTGACTAATAAAATAGGGAGGGACATGTAGTAAACACTTTTATAATAATTGCAATATGTATGCCACGTTTTTAGTTATCGGTAAAAGGCCTATTTTCTCACCTTTTGACGAATCCAATCTGTTTATGTCGCATAAACGGGACGAAATCTGTTGCACATGTAGGAATTTCCCCAATAGTTTCAATAAATTTATCCATTATGATAAAATATTAATGTAGAGGGCATTATATTATTTTGTCATAGTCGCATATAATTGGGGCTTATCAGAAATTATCACAGAAACTCAACCGGAGTTTTCCCAACCAAACGACTGGGCATGTAGTAAACAACCAATCCAGACACTCCCGTAGTTTTGGCTTTTTTGCCTTTCGGGCGATAACTTCTTTTCAAAACCTGATTTTGTAATTTCGGTATTATAGAATTATTAAGGAAAAGAGGGGTTTTATGGTTGTTACTACTAAGCAAACCACAATGAGGAAAGCTTGGCGCGAGTTTGTGGAAACCGGCAGAGCAGAACAGTCTGATCTGGTCCCGGGTTTCATATTGGCATCATGGGAGAGGTGCAAAAAACTCAAGGTCGATCCATTTCAAAAATTTGCTCCCATAATTCTCCCCCCCGACCTGCTGCAAGAGAGAAAAAATGCTAATTCCCAGTTAATAGAGGTTGCTAATCAGACCATGCAGGACATTTATGACTTTATCAAGGGATCGGAATATACATTTGCCCTTTTTGATAAAGACGGTTATCTACTCAGTATTCTCGGCGATCAGGAAGTGATCGACAATACCAAAAAGGGCAATTGGAGGGAAGGCGCCTGTTGGAACGAGCTCGGAGCAGGTACCAATGCCGTATCCCTGGCCATTATTGAAGACCGGCCGCTGCAGGTGCAAGGCTTTGAGCACTATTGCCGCTGCTCTCACTATTGGTCGGGGTCGGCAGCGCCTATACATGATGTGAATGGTAATTTATTGGGGATACTGGACCTGACGGGCAGATCTGATTTGGTAAATCCACATACCCTCGGTATAATTGTCAGCGCGGTAAAATCCATTGAAAGAATGTTAACCATAAAATCGGTTTTAGCCAAGTTTCAAATTGCTGATAAACAAAAAGAAATAATTATGAATATGATGGATGAATCCTTGATAGTGATGAATTCTGACGGAATTATAACCCATATTAATTCCAGCGCCGCCAATCTGTTGAGTATTGATAATAGATGCATAGGGATGAGCCTGAACACCGTAGTGCCTGGAGACAATGATAGTCTTTGCCGGGTGCTGCATGCCGCGGATGATATAACTGATGATGAAATTGCCATCAAGCTTAATAACGGAACCAGAATAAAATGTATAATATCCAAGCGCAATATCATCAGCAATGGCCAAAAAAGCGGCATTGTGATCACCTTCTATAAATCAACCCGCATAAAAAATTTAGCCAAGAAATTCTGCGGCGCCACCAAAACTTTCGATAATTTGGTGGGGAACGACAGCAGCTTTCATCAGACCGTTAGGCTGGCCCAAGCAGCCGCAAAGGGGAATGCCAATATCCTGATCCTGGGTGAAAGCGGTACCGGCAAAGACATGTTTGCTCAGGCTATACACCATGCCAGCCCTTTTGCGGACGGGCCCTTTGTGGCGATAAATTGCGCCGCCATCCCCCACGAGCTCATTGCCAGCGAACTCTTCGGTTATGCCGACGGTGTTTTTACCGGGGCGGTAAAAGGCGGTAAGCCTGGAAAACTGGAGCTTGCCGAAGGCGGCACCCTATTTCTGGATGAAATCGGAGACATGCCGCTGACTCTGCAGACTACTCTGCTGCGGGTGATTGAAAACAAAACCTTTATGCGGGTTGGAGGCGACCGGGAAATACCCGTTAACGAGAGAATTATTGCCGCCACCAATAAGGACTTGCTGTATGAAATCAGCGTCGGCAATTTTCGAGCCGACCTTTATTATAGACTGAATATAGTATCGCTTTACCTGCCTCCTCTGCGCGGCCGATATGATGAAATAAGGACATTCCTGGAATACTTTATTAAGAAAATGGCCCGGGAAACGGGAAAGCCCCCATTAAAAGTAACTAAATCGACCCTGCAAAAGCTTATGGAATACGACTGGCCGGGCAACATTCGCGAACTGCATAATCTGGTGGCGCGATCGTATTATTTGGACAGCCCTGATCTAACCTTGACCGGGTTAGTGACTCAAACCAAAAACGCTGCCCACCATAGATTATCGTTCAATGCCGACAATGTCGAAGCATTTGAAAGTAAGTTGATAAAAGAGCTTTTGGAGCAAAATAATTACAAGGTGGCGGAAGTAGCCTATAAAATGGGACAATCCCGGAGTACCCTGTACCGCAAAATAAAAAAATATCAGATACCAACCAGCGACAAATAAGGGATCCGGGCCGCCGCCTTTGCCACCAAGGTCTCTATGGGATGCCTAAATAACATCCCCCCCGAGCTTGGGCAGCGGACTGGTCAGCCTCCATCCAGGTCGGTGGGAACCGACGGGATGGAGGCTGAGGCTGCTTCTAATCCAACTTGTTGCTCCTCACCCAAATTTTCATCCGTTCCGCCTCTTTTATCAGTTCATCCCGCAGGTCAGGATGAGCTATATTGATCAACGCTTCCGCCCTTTGCCAGGTCGATTTTGCTTTTAGCATAGCTATACCATATTCGGTAACCACATAGAAATTTATGCTTCTGGGTACCGTTACCACCGTTCCGGAGTTAAGCGTGGGCTTGATTCGGGATTGGGGCCTGCCGTCTTTGCCGCTAAAGGTCGAGGTCAGACAGATAAGTCCTTTTCCCCCCCGAGAATAATACGAGCCCAGGATAAAGTCCAACTGCCCGCCGGTGCCGGAAATGTGGCGAATACCAGATGATTCGGAAGCCACCTGCCCATAAAGATCTATCTCAATCGCATTGTTAATACCAACTACTTTATCATTTTGCCCGACAATAAAAGGGTCATTGGTATACTCGACCGGATAAATGGCGCAGGCCGGGTTATTATCCAGAAAATCATACAGCCTGTTGCTACCCATGGCGAAAGTATAGACCATTTTGCGCTTGTTCAGCTGTTTGCAGCGACCGGTGATGCGCCCGGCTTCATACATGTCGACAAAGGAATCGCAGAGCATTTCCGTGTGCACGCCCAGCTCCTTCAAATCCGACTCGGCAATCATGGCGCCGACCGCATTGGGCATAGCTCCAATTCCCAACTGCAGACAGGCGCCGTCTTCAATTTCTCCCAGAACCAGGGCGGCAATTTTTTTGTCTACATCCGATACCGGCAGTTCCGGAAGCTCAATCAGAGGTTGGTTATCACCTTCGACAATATAGTCAATTTCGGAAATATGGATTGATTCCCGGGAACCGCCCAGACAGGTCGGTATTCGGTTGTTGACTTCGGCGATAACAATTTTGGCCGTGTCACATATATTGGGGATAAATGAGACGGAGGGGCCGAAATTCAAGAAACCGTGTTTATCCATAGGGGCCACCTTGATCAGGGCTACGTCGGCTTCAACATAGCCGCGATCATAAAAACTATTAGCTTCATGGTAATTCAAGGGAATATAATTGCAAAGCTTCCGGTCGTGTAATTTACGGCTGGCGGCGCTCATATGATAGTCGTCATAAATCACATGTTTTCTTTCCGGATCAGCCAGAACCGCTTGGGGCATGAAGGGACAGGTAGTGGTTCGGATATTGACACCGTACAATTCATCCACTCGTTGGGCCAGAGCCGCGTCCAGATAGCCGGAGTTCATGACGAACTCACCGTAGTGAACCAAATCTCCTGATTTAACCGCCTTTACGGCTTCAGCCGCCGGAACCAGCTTGCGCCGGTATTCCTCAAGGTAATCCATGATGGGAAATTCTCCTTTCCAATCAAGTAAAGGGATTTATAATTCTGGACCAGCCGGCAGCGGGCCGGGTGAAAAAATCAATTCATTATTCCCGGCCCGGAGCTTTATCGGCTGGCGCTCAATATTCAAAAACATCAATCGGAACATCCAGAGCCGAATCATCGCCATCAGTAACCATCTCCGCAACCGTCCATACATTAGGCACGACATTGCGCGCATAATATCGGGCAGCGGCGACCTTGCCGATGTAGAAATGGTAATCAAAATGTTCTTCTCCCACTTCCTGAGCTTTCCTGGCGGCGAGCACGCCCTGATCAAGAATCAGCCGTCCGCAGTAAAGCTGAGCCGTCGCCGTCAGGATACGCCGGGAATATAACGGAATCAGGCTTACATTGCTCCGGAAATATTCATCCAAGGTTTTCAGCATTTCCCGGTAAGCGTCCAAGGCTCGGCCCAGATTGGCAAATTCCCGGATAAAGGTTTTATGGTCCTTATTGGCCTCATAGAAATCAGCCATTTCCTGGACCCAGGCTCTGAACAGGGTTCCGCCCCTCATTTTCATTTTCCGGCCTACCAGGTCCATGGACTGAATGAAGTTAGTCCCTTCCCATATGGAGTGGATTTTCATATCCCGGGCCAGTTGGCTGCAGGGATATTCTTCGCAATAGCCATAGCCGCCATAGGTCTGGATGGCTTCACCTATCAGCCACCAGCCCTCGTCCGAGGGATAAGCCTTGCACAGCGGCGTAGTCAGTTCAATCAGATCACTGGCGGCTTTTCTGACCTCCGGATCAGGGTCGCGGCGCCGCTGGTCAAAGGCCAGGTAAACTCTGAACAGCATGGCCCGCATAGCCTCAATGTGAGCCTTGCCCATCATCAGAGTACGCTTGATATCTTCATGGTTGATTATGGCTACCCGTCCCGCTTTAGGATCAGTCATCAGGCGGCCCTGAATCCTTTCCTTGGCATTATCACGGGCATTGGCAAAGGCGTTAAATATACAGGAAAGCGCCATATGACCGGTTTCCATGCGGGCCAGATTCATCATCTGGAACATCTGGGCCATACCTTCGCCTTGGCCGTCATTTTTACGGGCATCTACCCCCAGCAGCCAACCGCGGCAGCCGTCATTTTCCCCCGCTGCCAGAGAGGCTGTTACCGAGCCGTGCTGGCCCATTTTATGCTCCACCCCGGTGGTCTGTAAATCATTGTCTTCCAGACTTCCGTCTTCATTCACCCAGAACTTGGGCACTATAAACAGAGAAATTCCCCTGGTGCCGTCTTTAGCGCCTTCAATACGGGCCAGATACAGGTGGATGATATTTTCGGTAAAATCATTATCTCCTCCCGTTATAAAAATCTTACTGCCTTTAATCTTGAATATCCTGGGATTATCAGTAGGATAGGCCTTGGATAAGATATCGCCTACGTCGGATCCGGCGCTGGGTTCGGTCAGACACATAGTCCCCGACCAGGTTCCGTCCATCATTTTGGGCAAGAACATGGCCTTTAGTTTATCGTCGCCAAAGCTTTGAATCAGGTCGGCAGCACCGCTGGTCAGCATTACATAGGGCATAAAAGCGGGATTAGCGGCGGTAATCAGTTCCCAGACCGCAGCATACAGCATTTCCGGCAATACCATGGCATCTTCGGAATCATCAATATTACTGGTCCCCCACCCCTCGCTCTGCAGTTTGTGGAAAAGGGGTCCGAAGCTCTTGGGGGTAGTTACCTTGCCATCCGCGAACTTAACCGGATTTTTCTCCCCGTCGTCATTGGTCGCCTCTATTACTTCCTTGCACATTTTCAGAATGGGGCCTAAAACCGATTTTATATCTTCCCGGGAATAATAATCGGCAAATTGCGGATAGTTAAAAACCCTGTCGGTAGGAAGCCATTCCTGAATTATGAATTCAAAATCTCTGATATTGTTGATGGCAAAATTTGCAGACATCGAAATACTCTCCTTATTTAAGATATTTTACCAAAAATTCCGGCTGGGAACCTTATTTATTTCAGCCCCTGGAAATTACGGCGCAATCTTATCGCCAGTGAGAGCCGATAATTTCTCAACTACCGCTGAAGCCAGGCTGTCCTCGCTATATTGCTTCCCCTCAATTTCGAAACCGGAAACTACGATCACCTTTTGGCTGGCAGGATATCGGACACAGGCCAGACTGCATCCATTAACTGCAATAAAGGCCGCACAATCATCCCAGTCGAAGTACTCGAACTTATATTTTCCGGGCGGGAGCATATTTTTAACCCGTTCCATAACTTTCTTTCTATCAATATAGGGGTTGCACCCGCCGCAGAATTTCACGCCTACTTTCATCTTGTATTGGTGACGGGCCTTTAATCTTAGGGAGTAATCCCGCAGATTTTTTGGGCCATCTGCTTGAATTGTTTCAGGTTGGCATTCTTTAACAGGCCTATTCTCTGAGCTTGCGGTGATCCGGCTCCATGCATGGACTCCACTAATGAAGTTCCCCCGGTCATATTCTCAATCAATCGGGCCAGCTTAATCCGGTCCAAAGTGTTGGTATCAGCTGCGCCGGCAAAGTATTTCAGAATCAGAGGTCCTAACACCGGGTCCTTAAGATCAAATTCCGTAGGCAGAGTAGCCAGCAGACCCCCGGCAATATCATGGGCCAAACGGGAAATCTCATAGTGGCTGCGGGTAATGTTTTGCTTGGTTATGTTAGCATAGGTAGTTTGGGGATAATAGTTACCCGCCGGCAGGGGTCTGGATTCATACCCGGCAGCTAACGAACTGGCATGCAAGGTCTCGTTCATAAGAATCATCTCAATCATTTTGTCGCGGATATGGCTTGCTTTCGCGGTTCCATTATACTCGGCCATAGCCGCACTGGCTCCGATCAGGACATCAATAACCCCGGCCTTGCAAGCGCCGTAGTTCTGGCGGTGGTAAACAGCAAATCTTTCCACCAGCATCCCGGCAAATTCCGTCTCTCCACACATAAAAACCCGCTCCCAGGGTACAAAAACATTATTAAAGATGACCAGGGCTTCTCCGCCTACCACCCCATAAGTCGGGTTGCCTTGATCCAGCTTACCCAGTTTGCGTTCATCATTGGTCTGTCTCCCAAAAATCAAGGTGACACCCGGCGCATCCAGAGGAGCCGCAAAACTTACCGCAAAGTCCTTATCTTCGGCTCTCATGGCAACAGTAGGCATAACCAGTATTTCATGGGAGTTGGCCGCTCCAGTCTGGTGGGCTTTAGCGCCTCTGACAATGATTCCGTCTTTTCTCCGTTCCGCAACATGGACAAAAACATCGGGATCCGGCTGCTGATGGGGCGGCAACCCCCGATCACCTTTGGGATCGGTCATACCGCCCACTACCATATAGTCGTTTTCCTGAATATACTTCACAAAATCAATAACTTTTTCCTGATATTTCGTTCCATATTTCCGGTCAATTTCATAACTGACACTGTAAACTGCATTCATGGCATCCCAGCCCACACAACGTTGGAAGCAGGTACCGGTCTTTTGACCAATAGCTCTCAGCAATTTCGATTTTTTAACCATATCCTCGGCATCTTGCTGGATATGGGTGAAACGATTTATTTTTTTACCGGTATAGGGCGATACGGCTGTAGCCAAATCTATAGTTTCAGGTTCAAACGCTATATCGTAGGTTACGGCCGCCGTATTTATGTGAGGCCTGATATAAGGACTATCAAGGATATTTTCGATCTGCTCACCCATAAAATAGATTTCGGTTTTCATTTTTTTAAGGCTCTGAATATATTCCTGCCCTGTCTTCATATAATCATCTCCTAATAAAATTACCCGGCTTCGACACTGCTTTTGCTAATCTGAGCCTGTGGGTCCTTTCCCTCCGATCCCTTCCCCAATAAGTCCGGGTACTATATAAATTCATACATAGTACCCGTCTTAAGATTGAGAATAATCAGTTGAACTTTTCCTTTCTTCTCTTTCAATGCAGAAAGCAAGAAGGGGAGCCCCAAAACTCAGGTTCGCTTGAAAATTGGAGGGTCATAGTAGCTTTAGTTACACCTATTGAGCCTACTTCTATAGGATATATTTTATATTCCGCCGTTATTTCCCATCTCTTTGGTTATCTGCACTTCTCTATCTTTGCGTGCAAAACTGGTCAGGTTTTTTATTAATGCTGCCAGTTATCCTATTATTGCCTTAAGACATCAGTAACTGTGGGGGCAATTTTTTATTGAATATCTCTCCATTTACTATCCGCCTATACCATATCGGCATCACTTCCATTCCCAATTTATAATCAGTCGTCAAACTTGCACAGCTTGTCTGCTATTTTCCGGGGGGTTATCGACAAAATACGGCAGTCACCTCCTCATTTAATGATTTGTCGAAATAATGAAATTCTAGTTGCTTCAATCCTTCAATATTGCAATATGCATGCCAAGTTCTGCCCGACCTTTAAATGCCTATTTTATGGGCTTTGCGTGAATTCAATCTTCTTGTGTCACATAAATGGGATGAATCTGTAGCAATAATAGGACTACCGTTTGGCTTTAATCCTTTTGCCTTAATGAATCAGTTTAAAAGGGTAGGAGCGGCCGGATCCGGTGAGGTCCCATAATTTCTTTAACAATGTCATCGCCTTGGCATTTGCGAAAAGCAAAGAGGAGGGTGGAAAAAGCGGAGGCAGCCGGATGCCTCCCCTGCTAGGTTATCTTCCTTTCTAATCGCTGCCATACTAATAATCGCCTAAAACTAACGTTTTAAGCGATTATTATAAGCTGGTGTTCTGGGAAAAGCTAATAAGTCAAACTTTTTGTTATAAGTAAAATATTCTTAGCGGTTAAGGAGTCAAGCGGCCAGTGATGTAGACTTATCCCTGGCCGATTTTTCCATAGCTCTATACACATAGGACAATGCCACTGCCCCTAACGCAAACCCAATCGCCCAAATAAACGCGCCCTGATATCCGCCCGAAGCCTTCTTAACAAAGGCGACGATCTGAGGGCCAATTAACGAGGCGATGGCAAATGCGGTAAAAAGAATATTATAGTTAGTGGTAAAGTGCTTGGCGCCAAAGGACTCCCTGGTGGTGGGAGACAACATGGACGCATAAGCGGCATAAGCCATAGGTATACATATGATAGCCGCAATGAATAACGCTTCATTTTTGATATTGGCCAAAACGAAAGCGCTAAGGGCTGCGATCAGACCCACTATGGTTATAACATTCATGCGACCAAGCTTATCAGAAAGCCCTCCCCAAAAGATCCTGCCGAAGACCTGCGCTACCGCAAAAAAGCCGACAATGTACGCAGCTTTTGCCGGTGTGTAGCCTAAAGATCCCTGCAAAATCGGGGAACCCAGCGACAAAATCATTGAGCCGCCCAGAAGCCCGCATACAAACATGCCCAAGGTGACATAGAAAAGAGGGGTTGTAAACAATTGTCCGGTGCTGATTTCCATTATCGCCGGCTTAACTGCAGGCGCTGCTGTAGAGCCGGTTTCTTGGACTAAAGCAGGGTCTCCCTTCCAGCCCTTGGGGACATCATAGTAAAACCTGCTGCAAACGGCCTGAACAATAAACATGGCAATGCCTAAAGCACGAAATGCATCCGCCACATCCCCGCTTGCGGTCGTGATATTGGTGGCAACTGGCGCCCACACCAATGAAGCCAGAGCATAAGCACCGGTATACAGTCCCGCGGCCAGACCCCCCCGGTCGGGAAAAGCCTGCACCACATAGCTCACCAGGCTTACGTACATGAAACCTATCCCGCCGCCGACCAATACGCCAAAGTATAAATACAGTTCCCACACGGAACTCTTCATTATGCTGCAGCCCAACATGCCTGCTGCAAACCAAATGGCGCCGATTAAGTTGTAATTGCTGATCTTAATCTTGGCGCGCAGCTTAGCAAAAACTATGGGGATTACAGCCGAAAATATTATGTTCAGGGTATAGGCTAAAGAAATTGAGGCTGTTGACCAATGGTACTTAGTTGCTAGCGGGATGACAAATACGCTCCAGGTATATATTATTCCGGTAAATAAACCGGCAATCATACAGGCGGTTAAAGAAATATATCTTTTTTTGGCAAATTCGGCATGATCCATTAAAAAGCCTCCTTCGTATAATTGGTCATTTGATTGGGGAATTAAAGGATGATTTGTCATAATGCAATTATTTAAAGGTGTGAATTAATCAGCGTAACGATGACAGCGAAGAGAGTTGCAGTCAATTGCTTCAAAATTTATGGTCAGCAGACCAGGCCCTGATTAGATTATTAGTTTTGGATAT
>DHCD01000098.1:0-3536 GCA_002398105.1 Syntrophomonas sp. UBA4911 | reverse complement strand
TTGGGGAATATAGCGCAATTCTTTTTTCATAACCTTACCGGCGGCATTGCGCGGGAGCTCTTTTACAAACTCCACATAAGTCGGAGTTTTGAATTTCGCCATCCGGTCCATCACCCAATCCTTGACTTCCTGTTCGGTGAGAGTAACCCCCGCTTTGGGAACTACCACCGCTTTGGTCAGTTCACCGTACTTGGCGTCCGGTACTCCCACTATGGCTACTTCCAGTATCTTGGGATTGGTATAAAGCACGTCCTCAACCTCCACGCTGAATATCTTTTCGCCGCCGCGGTTGATCATGTCTTTCAGCCGGTCTCTGATATAGACATACCCCTTTTCATCAATAGCAGCCACGTCTCCGGTATGCAGCCAGCCATCGGTCACTGTTTTAGCCGTAGCTTCCGGCATCCCCCAATAGCCCTTGGTCACATTGGGCGATTTAATCCACAGTTCCCCTTCTGCATTGGCAGGGCATTCCTCGCCCGTGTCCGGGTCAACCGTCCTGGCTTCCGATACCAGGGAAGGGAACCCGATTGAGGCTGCATTTAGCGCCGAATCAGGCGTCAATGTTCCCGGCGAGGATACTTCCGTAAGTCCATAGGTATTATGCAATTTCATCCCCGGTATCCATTCCGAAAGCTGACGCACCGTTTCGGCGGAGATGGCGGCGCCGCCGAATGCTCCGATCCGGAAATGGCTCAGGTCGTATTTCTTGGCATCCGGATGATTCATCATCATTATATAGACGGTCGGTACGGAGAGGGTGTGGGTGCAGTGCTTTTCCGCGATCAGCCTGATCATCTCCGCCGCATCCATCTTCGGCATCACCACTGAGGAGCCGCCCGCGTATATCAGAGTCATGAGCTGGGCAAACAAACCGGTTACATGGAAAAGGGGCACGGCTATGATACCCCTGTCTTCCGGGGTAACTTCATAGCTGTTGGCGTAAACCATGGCGGAATGGATGCCATTGACGTGACTTGACTGTGATCCCTTGGGATTCCCGGTTGTTCCCGAGGTATATATGATCCAGGCCACGTCTTCCTGGTCCATGGGTACTTTACCCAACAGGTCTTCCTTGGCATCTTTATCAATTAAGGCCGAAAACGGAATCGTGCCCGGGATGGGCTTCCCTTCCGTTAGCACAACAAATTGCCGGCATTGAACCTCGTCCCTTATAGGGGCTACGATGGGCTCATAAGCTTCGTCCTCGGTAATCAGCATGGCAGTTCCGGAATCTTCCAGCTGATACTTGATCTCAGCCGATTTCAATTTGTTATTTAACAGCACTACTATGGCCCCGGCTCTGATAACTCCGAACATGCTTATGGCACATTCGAGACAGTTTTTAAACAAAATCCCGATACGATCGCCCTTTTTGATCCCGTAATCATTTATCAGAGCACTGGCCATATTATTGACTTTTCTATCCCACTCACGGTAAGTGAGCTCCTGATCTTCAAAGATCAGGGCTACTTTATCAGGATACTTGTCCACCGTTCTTCTAAACAGATAATCCAGGGTCTTGGGCCTGTCCTTGAAAACCCAATTTTCTCTGCCATGTATCCATTCCTTGGTGAGTTTGCTGGTTATCTCCTGGGGCCAGAGTTTAGCTCCGTCTACGTACATATACATCCTCCTTTAGCTATAAGTTCAATCGTTCTGCCGGAAAAACAACCCGCAACTAGGGCAGCCTATTGGGCCGGAAATACCTTGCCGTTAATAAAAGGATCGTGTCCGGGCAATATGCGCTTACGGCTGCCGGCAATTTTTAAAATTCTCCAGGCGCTGTCGTAAAAATCGGTGAGGTTAACATGAATTCCGGGAGGATAAAAGGCGTGTCCCGGTTGGGGGACAACTTTTATAGTTTGGCCTTTGGCATCAATAAATTCGGTTATGTCAGGGTACAGGTTAAGCTGCATATACAGCAGGTCCCCGGACAATACATATTTGCCTTCACTGGTATTGACTACCGTGGCCTGCTGCCCCATGGTGTGACCGGGGACACACAGAACGTTAATGCCGTCCGCAACTTCATAACCATCATCGGCCAGGATCAGATCGTAACTCTCTAATTCAGGCAGCAATTCGGCTACATATACCCCATTCTGAACAGGAATCGGATTTTTGGCATAGGCCCACTCTTTTTTCTGCAGAATGAACCGGGCATGGGGGAACAACCCGATATTGGCGGCGTGATCAAAGTGAAAATGAGATATGATGACAGTGTCTATATCTTTCGGCTTGGCCCCTACTGAAGCCAAACCTTTTATCATCCCTTCCGGTCCCACCCCGGAAAGATTGAAGCCGTGGAAATTAGGATCCCCTACGCAACCGGTGTCTACCAGTATTTTTTTACCTCCCCCTTCAATATAGAAAGCCAGAATGGGAACCCAAAAGCTCAGGTCGGCTTGAAGATTGAAGGTCATAGTAGCTTTAGTTACACCTATTAAGCCTACTTCTATAGGATATATTTTATATTCCGTCATTATTTTCTCTCCCCTTTGTTATTTACACACTTCTCTATCTTTAGCGTAAAATTGGTCAGATTTTCTTATCAGTGCTGCTGGTTATCCTATTATTGCCTTGAAGAACATCAGTAACTGTGGGGGCAATTTTTTATTGAAGCTCTGTTTCCATCTGCTCTGTCTGCCTATACCATATCGGCATCACTTCCATTCCAAGTTTGCATTCAGTCGGCAATACTTGCACAGTTCATCTGCTATTTTCCAGGGGGTTAGCGAGAATTTACAGCAACCACCTCCTCATTAAATGATTTGATTAAGGGGATTTATAGGGAGCCTGCAACATTTTTCATAGGTTACCAGTGCAATATGCATGCCATGTTTTTCATCAGCTTCTAATCGCCGATTTTGCCGCTTTTTGGCGAATATATTCTTTTTGTGTCGCATAAGCGGGACGAAATCTGTTGCAATTTTAGGAAATCTTAAACTGCATAAGAATTGAGCGCTTGCAAAATTTTGCTGAAATGGTCAATATGAAGGGAATAATTGCTCCTGGCGCTGGTACCAGATGTTTCCCGGTTTAAGTCGGATATATAGTGGAATGATTAAAAAAGACTGGCGAGATACTAATCCTGCTCAGCCGGTTTATAATCAATTTTAAGTATGGACCAGATTCAAGAGCTTTTACCCAATATCCGAGGTCAGCCCGGATCAGGCAACACAAATTTTTATTTGAATTAATCCTGGCTTTGCCCTAACCTATTATCAGGCGGCGGGCCAGAACCCGCTAATGCCAGTTCAGATATGCTGGTTATAATTCGGAAAAGGAGGTAATATTAATGGACTCTAAAGAAAAGGTATTGGAAGTTATGAAAAATGCCGGGAAGCCTGTAAGTGCCGGAGAGGTTGAGAAACTCTCGGGATTAGACCGTAAAGAAGTCGATAAAGTCTTTAAGGAACTTAAAAAAGAAGAGGCTATTGTCTCTCCCGTCCGTTGCAAATGGGAGCCGGCAAAATAATAAGGGTTGATTAATAAATGATAACCGATCAAAAACGGCTGCTTCGGCAGCGGTT
>DHCD01000083.1 GCA_002398105.1 Syntrophomonas sp. UBA4911 | reverse complement strand
AAGGTAGGGGCATACGGTTTTATTACAGCTGGACGAAAGGCCAGTCTATATTACCCCATCCTGGTCGCCAACAGATAATCTGCTTGCTTATACCACCCAAGCCCCTCAAGAATGGTATAAGGGGGCGGATAGAGGCGAGGAAGCATATCTGATCAATGTATGAATTTAATTAGCAAACACAGGTTCCCGGGCGTATGGATAGCTGGGGAACCTTTTTTAGTTCGCCTTGCATGGGCATAGTCTAACGGGTGAAAGTCCCTAACACGCCCTGATAGTGGGAAGTGTACAGCCAAAGACAAGGGTGTCCTCGGCGACGAGGAATCTGAAGGAAGTCGGCGGCAAATCTCTGGCCTGACGAACAGAAACCACATAGAAGGCAGGGCATATCGGGTAAGGTTGCTAAACAAACTGAAGCCCAATAACTATCCGAAGGTATGCAATGTAAATGTGGCAGGTAGATGGAGAGAAAGACTATGCACCTTAACGGGGGAGATCTGCATGGCACGCTCTGCATAGCGATAATATTCGCTACTTAGTAACCTTTGCCGCAAGGTAAAGCTGAACATGCAGAAGTCAGTTCGGGCCATAGTATCGCAGATGCTGGTGAAAGTCAGCGGAGAAAAGGGCTCGACGGTTACAGTAAATTCAGACGTGGTTTACCAAAATAACAATAATAGCAGTTGCCCTCAAGGGGTTGCTTATCTGAAAGTAGGCTGGAAGCCGAGGATAAATGGTAAGAACGCTTAGTTATGCAGGATAAACCATGCAAGGCATGCGCCAAGTTTACTTTAGCCGAACCGCCGCTTGCGGAACCGCATGAGCGGTGGTGTGAGAGGACGGGGGTTAGTCACCCCCTCCTACTCGATTGCACGGTATAGTAATGGGTGTTACTATTGAGGTTTTTGCACCCTTCACCCTGTCGGGTGCGCTTGATGCTCCCTGCGGTCGCTATTTAAGGTTGCGGGTACTCCTGGTGTTCCATCCTTCGGATGTCACTATTAAGGTTGGGGGCATGGGATAATTAGCAAATTAAAAAAGGTGGGATGGCCGGTGGAAATAGGAAGCAAGATTGTATCAACCGCAGCTATCAGGATGCCTTTGTCAGCTTCCCGGCAGGAGGAAACCCGCTTAAAGAAAGAGCTGCTGGAGAATTGGGAGGTCAAGGCCGTAGCGATCGATTATGGTGGAGAATTTATAAGTTCGGTGGGCAAGATTGTTGAACGTGCGGTAGTGGCGGCCAAAAGAGAGGGAGTAATCAAAGATGCCCATGCTGATGAAGGAGCCGTTGCCGGTGCCGCCAGGGAAGCCATTGCCCAGATTATGCCCAAGGCTCTGGGCCTGAATGTTGGGGGTAAAATTGGGGTGGCTCGTCATAAAGATCATGTCAGTGTGGCTATATTCTTGGGAATTGGCCTGTTGCACCTGGACGAAGTGGCTATCGGCTTGGGACACCGGGCAGTAGCCTGAGTTTAAGGGAAAGGGTTTGATTATGCAGCTGAGAGGCATAAGGGGAGCTACTACTGTAAACGAGGACCGGCCTGAAGAGATATTGCGGGCAACGCGGGAATTGCTGCAGCAAATGCAGAAGGAAAATGCTTTTACGGTGGAAGAGGTAGCCAGCGCCTTGTTTACAGTAACCGTAGATATCAGATCCGCATTTCCGGCAGCGGCGGCACGCGCTATTGGTTGGGATAAAGTGCCACTACTATGCTTCCAGGAAATTGAGGTGCCGGATTCTTTACCCCGGTGCATAAGGGTATTGCTGCATGTCAACACCGTTAAAAGCCAGCAGGAAATAAAGCATATCTACCTCAAAGCAGCCCGTTCGCTTAGAAGAGACCTGAATCGCTAAACAACATATATCAAAGCAATTTAGGGAATTTGATAAAGCTATAGATGACGTAATTACTGATCGCCGAGGGAGGCCAGTTAAAAAAGAAAACCCTGTTCAGCCTGCGCTGGATGATAATACTAAGGTAGAGTTAGAAATAAAGATATTTTTGTTGCAGACGGTAATAGCTTTTCTACGCCTTATTATTGAATTCTGGTCCAAGGAACTGGGACTAAAGAAATCTTTATTGCACAAGTGGCTGCCCGGGAAGATAAAGCTATTCTTAGTAGAAACCCTAATAGAATACCGTAAAAAAGGTGGTAAAATTCAAGATTATGCAGAAGCAGTAGGAAAAAATCCAGCTACTCTATATCGCTGGTTAAGGCTTTATGAAGAAGGGAAATCCTTAGAAAATCATCAGCCCCCAGGTAGGCCTAAAAAAATCTACCCCAGATGGATTAAAAAAAGAATAATGAAACTGCATAAAAAATACCCTGAAGCCAGCAATCGTGCCCTGGCCTTAAGGTTTAATAATATAAATAGCTCTGTTATGCTCAAAGCTAATGATATAGATAATATTCTCCAGGAAGAAAGGTTAAGACTGCTTGAGAATAGGAAAAAGGATAAGAAAAGATTTGATTTTACAAATGAGCTTTTCTGCGGCTGTTCTCATTATCGTAATTGTTATCATCCGCGCGCTTACACTGTACAAGCTGCCTAAAAAGACATTTCTTGTCCTGTGGGGCGTTGTGATTTGTCGTCTGCTGGTTCCGTTTTCCATTACATCACGTTTCAGCTTTTATACAGGTATTGACATGCTAAAACGAGCGTCTACGGAAACTATGCATTTCCCCGCACCTTCGATTACAACAGGTATTTCTTCACCCGGTACATCGGAAATGGGAGTGGTTAATATAGGAAAAATTGCGGACAGCGGTATTCCAACAATAGCTGTATCTATTTCTCCACTTATGCTTATTTTTTAAAAAGTAATTAGTTATCTCCCGCCTCATTTTTGGATTTTGTTTTCCGGCATGATTCCGCCTCAAACGTTTTAGTAATCATAGCCATCAAAACCCACCGATTTTTTCGCATTGTATTGTCCAATGTTCCAGGAATACCTCTGCTGGAACCTCAGCGGTAGGGATAGAATATTCCACGGCCGGCATTTGAATGGCCATTGGCAATAATACCATACTGTCGCTTTGGGGAATAAGCGGTTCGTCCGTATCCTTTTGCACTACACAGCGCATGGAGTCCTGATTGCCAAAATAATAATCAATAAACGTCTGTCTCTGCTCCATCGTCAGGTTTTTCGGATAAAGCGCCAACTGGGCGCCAGAGGTATCTACCGGAAGCCAGCCGTAGTTGGGAAGATAGAATTCAGCCCAAAAATGACCCGCGAATTCATCACTGAAAAGCTGCCAGCCACCGGTGGACCGGGCGGGAATTCCTAGGGAGCGGCACATAGCGGTAAAATACATGGATTGGGCGCCGCAGTCGCCCCGCTGGTATTTGTGGACGTAGTCAGATTCAGTTTGGGGAGTCCGCGGCCACAATACCAAATGCGGCATGAAGCTATAATCAACATTGTTGACAATATAGTCATAAATCTTACGGGCGGCAAAGTAAGGGTTGGTTTCAGCGCCTACTATCCTTTCTGCCATTTTGCGGATGTCCCCGGTTATCTCGGTATTACCGTAAGACCGGGTATACTTTTTAAATAGATCGGAGTACTGATCATATTCCCCGACATTGTCAGGATCCACGGAGAATCTTTGCTCATAATGAGTAAAAGCAAATTTAACCTGAATGAACAAATCTTCTGTCAGATCTTCCATGGGGATTTCCATACCCAAAAGGCCGATGTCCTGATTGATGCTGGGCGGCTGCTTTACCCATTTGTCCGGTATAACGGATTCGATGGTCACCTGGGTCTGCGGCCCGTAATTAATCGGCAGAGGAAGCCATATCCGGTAAGTGCCGGCCTCCGGCAATTTTTCCCGCGGGATAGTTATGGTGTGGACGCCTTTATAAGTGACCGGCTTTTGATAATGCATCTTTGAAGATACAGGTTTTCCCTCGGCGGCCTGGTTCATTTTTAGCACTAAATCATGGTATGCCTGATCTATTGTCTTATTGGCCCATATCAGTTCCAGGTGGCGGAATTTCAGGTTTTTCGCCGCCTCATTAAAATAATGATCATCCCCGTCCCAGAAATAATGTTCCAGCTCTTTGCTCCCTATCCAGCTATTAATTTGTTCTGGGGTGGCCTGGGGGTAGACTTGCTGGAGATAGTCGGAGAGTTGCCCGGTTGTGTAGGGATATGTATTCTGGAAAATGGCCAGTCTTTGTGAAGCTTCACCGCATGCAGCAGCCAGTTCCGGATTCTTCTCCTCCAGCAGCATAGGTAATGCCTGTACATAAAGACTAGCTGCTTGATTAAAGCTTTTTTGATTTTCTAAATTCAGCGCCTGTTGATAAAGATCCGCACCCCGGGTTAGAAGTCCGGTGGCGCCTGTGATAGCAACCTTCCCGGTGGCGCCCTCGTAATCAACCCCGGCACCCAGGGCTTCGACAACAAAGCGCAGGGGCACAAAGGTCCTGCCGGGCGGCGCTAGCTCAGGCGGACAGTCTAAGGTTCGCTTCTCGCCGTTAATTAGGGCCTCACCGGAACCAATGGTCAGGACTATTTCTTTGCCTTTGCCCTGGAGCAGGACTTGGCCGGTCGCGTCGCTCCAGTCAACCTTTAACCCCATCGCCTCGCTGACAAATCTAATGGGTGCAAGGATCCGGTTTACCCCGGGCTTGATGTAAGGGGCAGCATCCAGGGCGCAAGGCTGTCCGTCCACTGCGGCCTCAAGGCTGCCGACATTAAAGATAATGCTTCCAGTGTGGTTCCCATCCCCGCCCGCGGCCATGGCCGGCTGTATCAGACCAAGAACCAGGATACCACATAGCAACAAGACTACATAAAACCAAGGTGTTTTTAGTTTTTTCATACTGTTGTCATCCTCCGTATCCCTTTTATTTTTCCAGTTATCCTGGTTCTAGCCGCAGCAAT
>DHCD01000013.1:30982-52589 GCA_002398105.1 Syntrophomonas sp. UBA4911 | reverse complement strand
CAGAAAATAAAAACGTCCGGGAAGTAAAACCCGGACATTTCGGTACTTTATCAATGGTCGGAGTGACTGGATTTGAACCAGCGGCCTCTACGTCCCCAACGTAGCGCTCATACCAAACTGAGCTACACCCCGACGCAAAGAATATTGTACACCAGAAGCAGGACCCCGTCAAGAACGATTGTGCCTTAAACGGGCATTTACAATAAATCCTTATTACCCGTTGATCTGTTCCAGTTCAAACTGCTTATGCAGCGCCTTTACCGCAGCTTCTATCTTACTCTCTTCTATGATGCATGATACCTTGATTTCGGAAGTGCTTATCATTTCGATATTTATGTTTTCATCAGCCAGGGCGGCGAACATGGCAGCCGCTACTCCAGGGTTGCTCTGCATACCCGCCCCCACGATGGAGACCTTGGCTACCTTATCCCCGTAAGCCATGCCCGAAGCGCCGATTTCCTTCACCAGCTTTTCTACCACCGGCAGAGCCAAGGGCAGATCGTCACTGCAGACAGTAAAGGCTATATCATTATGTTCTTCCCGGGTGGCACTCTGTATCACCATATCCACATTTACTCCGGCCCGGGCCAGATCATTAAAAATCAAGCTGGCCACGCCGGGTTTATCGGGTAAATCAAATATGCCTATCTTGGCGCATTTGATATCATGAGCAATTCCGGTAACAATTCTTTGTTGTTCCATATCCGCAACCTCCGTTATGATGGTTCCCGATTCCAGGTTAAAACTGCTGCGCACCTCCACTTCCACTTTATAGAGCATGGCAAATTCAACTGCCCGGGGCTGCATCACCACCGCCCCCAGGCTGGCCATTTCCAGCATTTCTTCATAAGAGATGGCCGGGAGTTTACACGCTTCTTTAACTATCCGGGGATCAGCCGTATACACTCCCTCCACATCAGTGAATATCATACAGCGTTTTGCTCCCAGGCTGGCCACCAGAGCGACAGCACTGGTATCGGAGCCTCCCCGGCCCAGAGTGGTTACATCCCCTTCGCTGGATAGTCCCTGGAAACCGGCAATGATTACTATTTTGCCGGCGTCCAGCTCTTTTTCCACCCGCTCGGCATCTATGCCGTTGATCCGGGCTTTGCTGTAATTGGAATCGCTTTTGACTCCTGCCTGCCAACCGGTCAGGGAAATAGCTTTACAACCCATTTTATCCAGGGTAAGGGCCAGCAGGGCCGCCGACTGCTGCTCTCCCGTGGCCAGCAGGGCATCCATTTCCCGCGGGTTCAGGTTATTGCCAATGGCTGCCGCCAGCTCCAGTAATTCGTCGGTAGTATCCCCCATGGCTGAAACTACCACTGCCACATCATCGCCCTGCTCCTGCAGGCTTTTTACTCTCAAGGCCACATTCCTTATTTTCTCTATACTGGCTACAGAACTGCCGCCGAATTTACAAACTATCCGTGCCAAATCCTTTTTCACTCCTATTCTCCACTGCC
This sequence comes from Syntrophomonas sp. UBA4911, assembly GCA_002398105.1. Classification (GTDB taxonomy): domain Bacteria; phylum Bacillota; class Syntrophomonadia; order Syntrophomonadales; family Syntrophomonadaceae; genus UBA4844. Next base: position 51,123 of record DHCD01000013.1, on the reverse strand, counting down.
CTCCAGCCTGATTACATTGTCGATTGCTCCAACTATGCTCATGCCTTTAAGAACCGTTAATGAGTCACGCAGATCCTGTTCCCGCACTTGATGGGTTATCATTATCAGCTCAGCCATATCGGCTTCACTGGTTTTTTGCAGCACACTGGCTATACTGACATTGTTGTTGCCGAAAACACCCGCAATCCCTGCCAATACTCCGGGACGGTCCTTGACGGTCATCCTTATATAGTACTTGGCCTGCAGTTCCTCAATTCCCACTATGGTTTTGTTCTCATAACAGGTGCAGCCGATACGGGCATTGGAATGGTGCAGGAGATTGCGTCCGATCTCTATTATATCTCCCACTACGGCGCTGGCGGTAGGCATTTTACCCGCTCCCCGGCCAAAATGCATGATTTCCCCCACAGCATCGCCCCGGACAAAAACGGCATTAAAGACGTCATTGACGGAAGCCAGCGGATGGTTCACCGGCAGAAAAGCCGGGTGCACCCGAGCTTGGACCCGTCCGGCCTCATCCTCTTTGGCGATGGCCAAAAGTTTGATCACATAACCCAGTTCCCGGGCATATTTGATATCGGCCGGGGTTATGGAGGTGATCCCCTCCACATAAACGTCATCCAGGGTAATCCGGCTGTTAAAAGCTATGGAAGAAAGTATGGCTATTTTACGCGCGGCATCCAGACCCTCTATGTCAGCGGTCGGGTCAAACTCGGCATATCCCATCTGTTGGGCTTCAGCCAGAACCTGGCTGAATTCCCGTCCTTCCTGACTCATTTTAGTGAGGATGTAGTTGGTGGTTCCATTCAATATGCCGATTACTTCCTGGATGCAATTGCCGGCCAGAGACTGTTTCAAAGGATATACTACCGGTATTCCGCCGCCCACACTGGCTTCAAAATAGAAATCAATCCCGTTCTGCTCCGCGGTTTCAAAAAGTTCCTTGCCTTTTACCGCTATAAGGTCTTTGTTGGCGGTAACTACATGCTTGCCCGCCTGCATGGCTTTTATAATAAAGGTAAAAGCAGGTTCCATGCCTCCGATTAATTCTACTACAATGTTGATATCCGGGTCGTTTAATATGGTATTGATATCCCCGGTAAGCATATCTTCGGAAAGACCCAGAGCCCGGCATTTATCCGGCTCCTTCTCCAGTACCCGCTTAACGGCAATCTTATCTCCGGTTCTTCGGGCGATGGCTTCGGCATTTTTCCGCAGCAGTTCCACTGCTCCGGAACCTACCGTCCCGCAACCCAGCAGTCCAATGTTGATCATTTCTTACCTCCTAGCTATCAACTTTTTCCAACTATCTCAGTACTGATAACGCCATTCAGGCTCTGCAGACGAGCCAGCAGTTCATCCACTGCCACCGTCATTTCTTCAATACTGATAGACAAAGTAACATAAGCTGCCCCATGCAGGGGCAGATTTTGATTTATAGTCAAGACATTGCCCTGCAGCTGGGCAATGCAATTTAATACCCCTGATAGAATACCTGAAATATGCTGGAGCAGCAAGGAAATATTGATAATAGCCATATTGTCAGCGTTGAAAAAGGGGAAAACCCCGTCTTTATATTTGTAGTAAGTGCTTCTGGCTATACCCACTCTGTCCACGGCGGCCTGGATGCTGTCCGCTTCTCCCCGAAGCAGCATTTCTTTTACCGCTGCGGTCTTTTGGATTGATTCCGGCAATATATCCTCCCGGACCAGATAGTACTTCTTTTCAGGCAATAAAAAAACCACCTTTCGTCCATGCTGGGTGGAATTTTATCTTTCATATGCGGACATTATAACATTGACCAGGAAATTCCGCAATCCTCTTTTAACCTTGCCAGGTATGGTCCCGCAACCGTAGGGATGGGGTATGGCCCGATAAGTTTTTCGCAACAATTTTACCGGATTAGAGTATAATTAGGATGATATTTTGGGGTATATGGGGAGACTGGACATGGAACACGGTTTTATGCGAACAAAAATCAGTAAGAGGATATTAATAATAGTCGGGATTTTGCTTATCAGCGCTGCCATATCAGCTTTTACTTATGGCAATTGGTGGGGACAAATTCCTTCCTTTGGATTGGATGAAGGTGAAAAGATAGTAAATGTAATGATCGGCCGCCCTCCTGAGCGGCAAACCCTGGAATCGTATATAGAGGAGCGCTCCGATGTGCTTACCCGCTTGGCTGCGGACAACGCCAACAGCAGTATCGAATCCCTGCTGGTCTTTCGAGATTATTTGACTAATGAGCAGTTAAGGGCCTTTATCAAGACTAACCATCTGGCGGTTTCAGGAATATGGGCAACTGCGCCTAAGGATTCTTCAATAAATCCGGGTCATAAAGTGGAAAACAATAATATAGGACCGGCTCTGGAGCAGATAGCCGGGCTCTATTTCGACTCTGCCGTCAATAGTGCCGATTTAATGGTTTACAGTATTCTGGTTAATGGCACCAGGGCCAGTATGGACCACTTGAAAGACAACCCGGCCCTGTGTCTGGTTGACCCTCATTATCACGCTGATGCTGAAAAGCTGGCCCTGGACAGAAAATACCAGCTTAAGTATTACGACTGTCCCCTGATGCCGTCAGAGCTTGACCGGGATTAAAGCCACCTCTCCCGCCAGATAAATAAAAAAGGGCCTGCTTTACGGGCAGACCCCCACGAAAATATCCTTTTAAATCAGATTATTATGCAGATTAAGCCGCCGCTGCCTTCATTGACAATTCTCTGCAGAGTATCCTGGAGTTTGACCTGAGCATTCTCCGGCATCCGGTGCAGCTTATTCTGTATGCCTTCCCGTACCAGATCATGCAAGGATTTGCCGAAAATATTGGAATCCCATATCTTAGTAGGATCCTCTTCGAACTCATCCAGCATGTAGCGTACCAGTTCCTCACACTGTTTTTCGGTACCGATGATGGGGGTGATTTCGGTGGTTATATCGGCCCGGATTACATGCAGAGACGGGGCTTTGGCTTTCAGTTTTACCCCAAACCGGCTTCCCTGCCTTATAAGTTCGGGTTCTTCCAAAAACATCTCTTCCAGCCTGGGGGTTACTACCCCGTAGCCGGTTTCGCGGACCTCATCCAGAGCTGATGATACTTTGTCAAACTCTTTCTTGGCAATGCTCAAGTCTTTCATCAGCCGCATGATGTCATGGGTTCCTTCCACACTAAAACCGCTCACCTCACTTAAGGAGCGGTAAAACAGTTCTTCCGGTACGGTTACATCAATGGAAGCGGTTCCGGTACCCAAGCTCATTTCCTCCAGGCTGACATAACTTATGTTTTCAATATCCGATAGTTTTTCGATGGCCCGGTCCACATCGCGCACCTTTTTGATTCCATTAAGCACTTCTCTGATGGAGTCTTCCAGGTGCTCCCGCAGCCAGAACTCTTCATCCAGCTCGTCGACCCAGCGGGGCAGCTTGATGTTTACTTCTTGTACCGGGAATTCATATAGGACTTCCTCCAGTACCCCCAGCATCTGGTCCACCGACATTAAGGCAACGTCGGCAGGTATGACGCTCACTGCATATTTGTCGCTCAATTCTTCGGCCAGATTCAGGGTTTCCCGATCATAGGGACGGGTAGAGTTCAGTATGATAATGAACGGTTTGTTCAGTTCTTTCAGTTCGTTGACTACCCTTTCCTCCGGTTCCTCGTAACTGCTTCGGGGGATATCGCTGATGCTGCCGTCAGTAGTGATTACCAGACCAATGGTGGAATGGTCGGCAATAACCTTCCTGGTTCCTATTTCGGCTGCTTCCTCGAAGGGAACCTCATAGTCAAACCAGGGAGTTCTTACCATACGAGGTTCTTCATCTTCTTCGTATCCCAGTGCGCCGTCAACCGTATAGCCTACGCAGTCTACCATTCTCACCTTCAGGCTGATGCCGTTGGTGGTACTGATTTCCACGGCTTCGTTGGGCACAAACTTGGGCTCCGTAGTAGTGATTGTTTTCCCCGCACCGCTCTGAGGAAGCTCGTCTTTGGCCCGTTCCTGGTCGTAAATATCTTTTATGTTGGGTATGACCATCATTTCCATAAATCTTTTTATGAAGGTCGATTTCCCAGTTCTGACCGGGCCTACTACTCCCAGATAGATATCGCCTCCAGTTCTTTCGGCAATATCATTTAAGATAATGTTTCCTTCCACTTCTCTTTTTCCCTCCCTCGGATATAGACTTTTTAAGGTACCCTCCCTCCGATATAGGGATACCCCTTAATCATGGTTGCGCTATAACACTATAAATATATTTATCAAATTCAGGTAATATAACCAAAAAAGAAAAAAGTGTGTTTGAATTCACACTTTTTAGCCTTTACCATCCTTTTATATTTACCGCAATTTCTTCGAGTTCATGTTTTCTTCGCCTTTGCATCAGCATTCGGACCGTTTCCCGGGCCGATCGGGCCTCATACAGGATACCGTAACAGGCCCGGCTTATGGGCATCTCCACCCCAAAACGCTCGGCCATAGTATTGATCACCCTTACCGTGTGGGCTCCTTCCACCACCATGCCTATCTCCTGCAGAGCCTGCTCTATACTGTAGCCCCGGCCCAAAAGCTCCCCCGCTCTTCGGTTGCGGGAGTATTTGCTGGCACAGGTGACAACCAGATCCCCCATGCCGCTGAGACCGGAAAAGGTACGGTAATCCCCCCCCATGGCCACCCCCATACGGGTTATTTCCGTGAGGCCCCGGGTCATCAAGGCAGCCCTGGTATTATCCCCAAATCCTAAGCCATCGCACATGCCGGTGGCCAAAGCTACTATATTTTTCAGCGCCCCACCCAACTCTACCCCTGCAACATCGGGGTTAGTGTAGACCCTAAATACCGGTGACATAAAGGTATCCTGAACCAGGAAAGCAGTAGTGCTGGTAATAGAGGCCACGGTTACTACCGTAGGCACCCTTCGGGCTACTTCCTCGGCATGGCTGGGGCCGGACAAAACCGCGTAACGCTGTAATATATCTTCTCCCAAAACATCTGCCGCCACCTGGCTCATCCGCATGCCGGTTTCAATCTCCAGCCCCTTGGCGGTATTGACTATACTCGTTTCCGGTCTGATAAGCGGCTGCAGCAATTTCAGCACCGACCTCAGAGCCTGCGAAGGTACGGCCAGTACCAGTAATTTCGCCCCGGCAACGGCTGCCGTCAGGTCACTCATTACTTCAATATTGTCCGGCAGACTTACCCCGGGTAAAAATCTTTTGTTTTCCCGGTCTTTGATGATTGCTTCCAATCCGTCTTCAGTTCTGCCCCAAAGAGCAAGCTGTCCGGTTTTGCCGCTGAGTAAAACGGCCTGGGCCGTACCCCAGCTGCCTGCTCCCAGAATTGCTATTTTATCCATAATTACCTCCACAAGTATGGCTTAGGCTCTATCTCCAATTCGGGCCTCAGTTCCCTGCCGCAGCTTTTTGATGTTTTCCCGGTGCCGGTAAACTACCAGCAACGCCATTAAGACACTCAACAGAATATACTGCCGGGGGTTATGCAGCATCAAGGCTATTACCGGCAGCAGCAGAGCGACTACTATTGATGCCAGCGACACATAGCGGCTGATACAGACCACTGCTATAAACAGCAAAAGCAGGATTATCACTACTTTAGGCATGAGAAACAGCACCACCCCGCCGGCAGTAGCGACCGCCTTACCTCCCCGGAATTTCAGAAACAGGGAATAACAATGACCTAGAACCGCTGCCAGAGAACAGATTCCGGCCCCCCATAATCCGCCCAGGGTCAGACCCAACCAGGCAGCCAGTACCCCTTTTAACAGGTCTCCCGCCAGAGCCAGCAATGCCGCCCAGGTCCCTGATGTCCGGAAAACATTGGTTGCTCCTACATTGCCGCTCCCCCGGGTACGCACATCCGTATGGGCTAAAACCCGACCGGCGATATAGGAAAACGGTATAGAGCCAATAAGATAACCGAACAGAATCAATAATACTGTTTGCAAACCCAACCCCCCTATGCTTTATCTAATCCTTTCCGCTTTTCTGACGGACCATGAGCCGGATAGGAGAACCTTCAAAGCCAAAATTCTGCCGCAAAACGTTATCCAGATAGCGCAGATAAGAAAAATGTACGCTATCCGGCTGATTGGCAAAGAAAACAAAGGTCGGCGGAGCCGTGCGGACCTGGGTGGTATAATAGATCTTTACTTTTTTCCCTCCCCCTCCGGGCAGGGGGTTTAACATCATGGCTTCATTTATTACCCGGTTTAATTCAGCCGTATTTATGCGGCGGTTATGCTGCTCGGCTACAAAATCAACCAGTTCCAGAAGTTTGAATATCCGCCGTTTGGTGAGGGCGGAAACATACATGATGGGCGCGTAGGCCAGAAATTTAAGGTCTTCCCTGATATCCTTGTCAAACTTGTTCATGGTGTGCCCGTCTTTTTCCACCAGGTCCCACTTATTTACCACAACAATATTAGCCTTGCCCGCTTCGTGCACATAGCCGGCAATCCTCTGATCCTGTTCAATGACCCCGGCCGTGGCATCAAGCATAACCAAAACCACATCGGCCCGCTCTATACTTTTTAAGGAACGGATTACGCTGTAGCGTTCAGTGGTTTCTTTAATACGGGACTTTTTCCTGATCCCCGCAGTATCAATCAGGATATAATCATTGCCGTCGTACCTGAAGGGAGTGTCGATAGCGTCACGGGTGGTGCCGGGGATATCGCTGACAATAACCCTCTGCTCACCCAGGAAGGCATTTACCAGGGAAGATTTACCCACATTGGGGCGGCCGACAATGGCAATCTTAATGGCATTGTCATCCTCCTGATAAGTCTGAGCCGGAGCGAAACGAGCTACTACTTCATCCAGGAGGTCGTTGGTATTCAGGCCGTGCATGGCTGAAACCGGTATGGGCTCACCCAAACCCAGTTTATAAAACTCGTAGTATTCCAGTTGCCGGTCAAAATTTTCCACTTTATTGGCAGCCAGCACCACCGGCTTACCGGATCTGCGCAAAAGGTTCGCTACCTGCTCGTCTTCAGCACTTATCCCTTCCCGGGCGTCAACCACGAAGAGAATCACATCGGCCTCTTCTATAGCTAATTCAGCCTGTAATTTCACCTCGCGGGCAAAGATATCACCTTCCTCAAAACGAATGCCTCCGGTATCTATGACCATAAACTCCCGTCCGGCCCAATCACAATTATCATAGAGCCGATCCCGGGTAACTCCCGGGACATCCTCCACTATAGCCCTTCTTTGGCCGATAAGGTGGTTAAACAGGGTCGATTTGCCCACATTGGGCCGACCAACTATGGCTACTATCGGTTTTGCCATTCACCATTCCTCCGATTGCTAAACATTGATTCCACTGCGCAAACTCATAATTTGGCGGCATGAATGCATAATTATTCCAGAACAGCTTGAACCAGGGACTCCGCACTGCCGTCAACGGTACGGATATCGGCGCCGGTACGCCGGCGTATATCGTCCAGACCAATATCGTCCAGCAGGATGTCGTAGCCTTCCCTGAATATAATCTCCGGTAGAATTACCCGTTTACCTCTATATTTATCCCCCAGTGTATCCATTATGTCTCTGCCGGTCAACAGGCCGGTAACAGTTACATTGCCTCCGAAAAAACGGTTTTCTACCGGCAATAAAGCCAGGGTTAACCCTTTGATTTGATTCAGCCGCCGCCATGGCCTTTCCAGTATGGGGATAGCTGATATGCCGGTGACAATATATGCTTCCCGGTCAGCTATCCGTTGGGGAAGCGATTCTTCCAGAGCAGCGAATTCGTCCAGGAAGACCCGGGCCAGGCCAATGCCATTCTCAATTTGGCAATAATCATCATAATAACAGGCCGGGGGAAATTTCTCCCCCGCTTTAATATAAAACTCATCAGCCAGATAGACAAACCCGCCTGGCATTGATTTTCTATATTCTGATTGATAGGTATCAATCAACTGAATCAAATCCCGACTCTGGCTTGCTGTAAATGTCTGTAAAGCAAAAAGGTTGGTCCGATATCCGGTAAGCCCCACCGGAACAATACCAACCGATTGGACACAGGGATAGAAGGCGGCCAGTTCTTCTATACTTTGCTTTAATACCGCCCCATCATTAATTCCCGGGCACAAAACTATCTGGGTGTGAATCTTGATATCCCCATCATATAAACGCTGTAAATCCTTACGAATACCTGCGGCCCGTTTACTTCCTAAAATCTTTACTCTTAATTCCGGCTCCATACAGTGTATGGAAACATAAAGCGGGCTTAGATGCAGGTCAATTATTTTACGCCAGTCCTTCTCCCTGAGATTAGTCAGGGTTATATAATTGCCGTAAAGAAAGGAATAACGGTAATCGTCATCTTTTATGTAAAGGGTTTTGCGCATTCCCGGCGGCAGTTGGTCGACAAAACAGAATAAACATCGGTTCCGGCAAACTCTCATCCGGTCAAATATCACATCACCAAAAGCCAGGCCCAGTTCCTCATTCCAATCTTTTTCAATCTCCAGCGACCATAACTCGCCGTCGGTTTTTTTTATCTCCAGGACAAGTAAATCATCCTGGGAGTAGAACTGATAGTCTATGATATCCTCAATTTCCTTACCATTTACAGAGATCAGGCTATCGCCTGCCTCCAAGCCCATTTCTTCAGCAATACTGCCGGTAATCACGTCTGTAATAATGGGAGCGCTCACGATGATCCTCCTGCTGGTGCATACTCGTAAACATTATCCAATAAAACCAGCCTGACCGCAAGTGAATATAGTTTTATCAGTTACTGCTGCATCAATATAGTTTTTAATTTTTGGCGGATATCGGGCAACTGGCTTTTAAGTAACACCGCCGCGATCAGTTCACTCCATAAACTGCCCCCCAATACCGGCGGGATGCCGCATAAAATTGCCAATAGCTTATCCCCTGGGATGGTAATGGTCTGTACCAGCAAATCCCGAGATGAATATCCCAGTAAAGCGGTTAAGTCTTCTATAGATTTTTTAGCCATCTTCAGGTCTTTCCCCCCACCCAGGCTATAAACCCGGTTACCTGGTTTATCCCGGCCGATGTAAATAGGAGCGCCTTCGGCCTCCAAGGCAAGATTGGCATAATTGTGCAGATTATAATATTTTTCATCCGGTAGATTTTCAAGATAAATATGGGCTGCTACCAGGGCATGGTGGACTCCGGTGGTTCCCAGAAAAATTATATCCATGGCTTACACCATATGCATGGCCCGCAAACGGGTGATTTCTACCAGATTGACCAGTTCCAGAAACGCTTTTTGACTGCCGCGGACCAGTACCGGCCTGCCCAGCGAGACTACTCCCATTCTTCGCGAGCTGAATCCCCCCAATTTCATAGCCAGATTCACCCGGTTCATGCAATTGACCACAAGCACATCATCGCTGTGACCCAGAATAGCGGCGATTCCCATGAGGAGACGGGAATACCGGTCTCCCATACTTTTTTTGCCCAGAACATACACTTCGTTTTTAAAGTCGTCAATGCCCATAAATCTGATGGAGCCAAAATCGGTCTTGGTGGTTTTGTCATAATAGGGTATGGTCATAAGCTCATTCTCATTAGGTATCCGATCTTTAGGTATGAGACCCAGATGCAAGGCCGCGGCCATCACCGACGAATGTGAACCGCCGTAACAATGGTAGATAATTTTCACCGTACCCCTCCTTTTTATATTAGGCTTTGACACAAAGGGACAGTCCGAGGTGTCATTAACGATCACACCCTGGAACCGTCCCCTGGGTTCACTTAGTTCAAGTTAATGCCGGCATATAAAATAGACTCCGTTTTCCAGGTCATGAACGATCCCGCCCAGGATTCGTGCTAATAAAAGGCTGATTTTTTCCTGTTCCTGCTGATCGGCGGCCAGAAATACCGGACACCCGCCGGATATAATTTTGCCGGCATCCACTGTCACCAGGGCCAGTATATAATTGGATATCCCAGTATCCATTTAATCAGCCGCCTTTCTGCCGAAGTAGCTTTTCAGCGCGGTACCCCGGGCTGACTCCAGGACCGGAACCTTGCGTATTATTTCCATAAGATAATCAAGATCAGGTTCATTGGCTACGAGGAAAAAACCCAGATATCCTTTATCCGGATGTTTTCTGGCCATAGGCATAAGTTCTGTTTCATTAATATCCACTTTACTTCCCAATATTGATACCACATCATGGACTATGGCCATTCTTTGTCCGGGCGCGTCCAGGGTAAGCCGGGCGTCGTCATCTTTCGGCCTGATGATCACGGCCATCCCTTCCTCCAAGATCTTTTGGCGGGTGGCGGGCAGTCCCACATTCATGATAACAATATCGTTGACCATCAGCAGAGAGTCTTGAAAATGGACTTCACCGGCAAATATTTCAGCAATGTCACCGACGTAGCTCCCGCTCATCAGGCACAGGGACAAAATTATCGCCACGGCCCCGAATAACAGCCCATACTGCCACCCCAGCCAAAAAGCAGCCGCGCTGCTGATCAAAGCGGCAAATATCACCAGATAATTACGGGCTTCAAATACCCGGGCAATTCCTTCTATATAGTCACTTCCCCGCCTTATAAGTTTGGTTTCCTCCAGCCGGTTCAAACTTTCCCGTTCCATATTACGCACATCCCTGAACTGCTGGGCTGCCAGTACCAGAAAGGTCACCGCCACATAGTCGGGTTTGGCTATAGCGGGAACAGCCACCGCCCCCAGACTGGCAGCAATGAATCCCAGCGCCAGGTGGGTCATTTGCCCATGAGGATAAGTGGGATAATGGCGATAGTCGCTGCGCAGCATCATCCACCGGTCCGCAAATCCTACTGCTATCCCTATTAATATCGCAGCTCCATACCTTTCCATTCTATTTGCTGGTGCCGCCTCGGTTGAGCAGGTAAAAACCTCCGGCAGCTGCAGCAACAACCACCAGTATTATTAAAATCGTGGTTCCGGCCCCCTGGCTTTCCTTCGTCATAGGCTTGGCCGCAGGAGCATTATCGGCGCTGACGGTATTTACACCCAATAAAGCAGGCAGCGTATCCGCAAAAACTGCTACTCCTTCTTCGGCATCACTTTTCTGGTTGGTGTGAGATCCCACCTCTATCAACATGGATCGGGGACTAAGATCCTGATTAAAATCCCCCTTGCCGATAAAGATGCCATTGGAAAGTCCCGGAGCTTTATTATCCATAGCTGACTTAATGCGTTTGGCAAACTCCAGGTTAGTCTTCATATTAGGGTTTTGACTGCCTACCACCAGCTTTACTTTGGTAACCTCTTTGCCCGCAACTTCAGCTTGATACTGACTGGCCGGAACAGCATCCCGATGTACATCCAGGATAACATCGGGCTGTTGTTTCAAGAGGCTCGCCGCCGTCTTGCGGGAACGGCTGTAGGCATTGACATCATGCGGGTTATGATTATTGCGATTGTACTCCACATTAAAGCCCAGCTTCTGCAAACGCTCACTTAAAGTCTGGCCTATATCGTAAATGCCGCCTTTGCCATTTACGCTTTCCGTCCCATCACCTTGAACATAGGATTCGTCACTATGAGTATGATAAATGGCTATGGTCGGTTTTTTATTGGCCTGCACGGGAGCTAAGCGGGTTCCGCCTAAAATCCAGGCGTTCTTCTTAGTACTGAAATCCAGCGCCGGCATTTTTTCTTGGCCTTGGTAGGCACAGCGCGCAGTAGTGCCGTCAATAGCTATAACTTTATAATGGGAATTATCGGCACTGATATATTCATCCCCCTTGTGCACCTGCATTCCAGTCTGATGAATGACATTGTTATTCTCGTCCAGCAGAGTAAAGTACTGCCCGCTGGGCATATCAGAGTGGGCTTCCAGAGCCGGGCCCCCAATTAATAAAAACGTCAGCGCCAATAACAGGGATAAAAGAATATAACGCTTAGGCACGGGCATCACCTCCATTTTCACCCTGGTCTCCCCCATCATCGCCGGCGTTTGCCCGGTCTCGCTCTTCATCCTGTCCTGGTTTAGCTTCCCTATTCTCGTATTCTCCCATCGGCTTATGAGCCGGTTCCGGCTCTCTTAGATTTTTGACCAGTTCTTCCGGTCTGTCTTCAACCCGGGGACCTCCTTGCGCTCTCTCCAGAATTTCGCCGATGGTTTCAGCCAGTAAGACTGCCAATATGCCGGCCAGTACCAGAGCATCAAAAGCTCCGGCGCCACCGACATGGACAGTCCCCCCCTGGCCTGCCCGGGTCAAATAAAAGTATTGTCCCACATCCAGGGCCAGAACTCCTATAACGGCAGCAAAGAAGGCTCCTCGCCGGGATCTGCCGGCCAGATAGCCTACAATACCTGCAACAATGGGATAGATATACATGGGGTCCACAAACATGTTCTCCGGTTCCGCACCGAGATAGCGCCCGGCCAGAAACAGTACCAGGGCGGTTACTGCCGCAGCGATAAGGGCGCGTATTTTTTCATAGGCTGTACCTGCTCTCAGCCAGACGTAAAGGGCAAGACCTACCATAATAATACCGCCCAGGTTAATCGTTATTCTGGAACTTAACGGAATATCTATAAAACTGCCCACAATTATGGCAGCAATAACTGCCAGAGCCGCTTTATCCGTTAGTCGCATTCTGTCCAGCACCCGGTGCGCCACACCAAAGTATATTAAAATAGATATGACTACCAGGGCTATCAATCCAAAGGGAAAATTGGCCATGCTTTTCATCCTTTCTTATGCTTTTGGTTTAAAATATTTTTCCCCTTTGTTATAAGATTATGTAAAGCAGACACAGCAAAGCCACCTGCAGCAGGTTTCCCGGTGTGATACGGTTTAGCCGTATGTGACTGATACCAAAGAGCGCAGAAAAGAATCCGCAAGAGTTGATGAATAGTTGAATATTAGCTGTTATATTGACTTTCAAGGAGGTGTAAGGAATGACTACTAAAATACTGATAGCTGACGATGAAGCAGATATCGTATCAATGCTTAAGAGTTTTTTTGAAAGCAAAAGTTATTTTGTTTTAACAGCTTTAAATGGTGCAGAAGCATTAAAGCAAGCTGAACATAATCCGGATATTATCTTGCTCGACATTAATATGCCCGAATTGGACGGTTTAGAGGTTTGCCAGCGTATTCGCAATCATATTGCTTGCCCAATTCTTTTTCTTACAGCAAAAATTGAAGATACTGACAAAGTAAAAGGATTTTGGGTTGGTGGCGATGATTATATTGTTAAGCCCTTTTCCCTTGTTGAGCTTGACGCAAGGGTGGGTGCTCACCTGCGACGGGAAGCGCGGCACAGCTTTGAAGCGCAAGTAAAATTTGCGGATAACCTTACCATAGATTATTCAGAACGTATTTTATTCTATAAAGGCGATAAAATTATCCTTGCAAAAAAAGAATTTGCTATTGTTGAACTGTTATCGCAAAATCCGGGGCAAGTCTTTGATAAGGAACGGATTTATGAGCGGGTGTGGGGATATGACAGCGAGGGCGACAGCAGCGTGGTCGCCGAGCATATCCGCAGAATACGAACGAAAATCGCGGCATATACAGACAGGGTATATATTGAAACAGTTTGGGGGTGTGGATATAAATGGATAAAATGAAGCACCCGTGGCAGGATTTATCGCTAAAAAAAAGTCTTGTATCTTACGTTGTAATATTCGCTATACTTGCCCTTATGCTATGTGCGATAACTTTCGCTTGGTGTAATAACACGGTTGAAAATATCCGTGCGTCCTATCCACCGTCCGGTGAAAAATATTATTTAACGAACGAGAAAGGCGAGCAGTTAGGTGAGGGCGGTTATATCGGCACTGAACTCATGCCAATGTCTGAACGAGATAAACGCTTGGTGTCTATATTTGAAATTTTGCCGATTGCGGTCACACCGATTTATTCCGCTCTGTGTATCCTTGCTGCGGCCTTGCTGTTTTATAGAAATAAACTTAAAAGGCCCCTTGCAGAGTTAAGAACTGCGTCGGAAAAAATATCAAATAACGACTTGGATTTTTCAATCAAATACAAAAGCAAAGATGAATTGGGACAACTCTGCTCCTCATTTGAAATCATGCGTACCACTCTTGCCAGCAACTTTTCTAAGATGTGGCGGCAAGTAGAAGAACGCAAACAGCTTAATGCTGCATTTGCTCACGATCTGCGTACTCCCCTTACTGTACTCAAAGGCTATAATGAAATGCTGCAAGTAAGCGCCAACGCCGGAACAAGAGAAACCGCTGTTACTATGGGAAAGCATATAGCTCGTTTAGAACGCTATGTCAGCAGTATGAGTAATCTGCAACGATTGGAAGATACCCAGCCGCAATGCAAAATGACTTCTTGGCAAGGATTTTTTTCTTCTCTGAATGAAAGTGCTGATATTCTATGTTCGCAGAAAGGCAAAAAATTATATATACACAATAAAACAACTTCGTCGCAGTTATTCCTTGACACGGAGCTTATTTCACAAGTAAGCAATAATTTGATTTCAAATGCTGTCCGCTATGCTAAGACTTCTGTTACTATATTGCTTGATGAAAAGAATAGCGGATTGCTGCTATCGGTGTCTGACGACGGAAAAGGTTTTGACGAAAGCAGTTTGCGCAATGCGACAAATCCGTATTTTATAAAAGAAGAAAACCATTCCGAACATTTTGGACTTGGACTTTATATCTGTAAGGTGCTTTGCGAACATCATGGCGGCTATCTGCATATTGAAAACACACCTGACGGAGCGAAAGTGACCGCATTTTTCAAATCTCACGACTTGTAGATAAAAAGTAGAAATTTACATTCTATACTCTCCATGTAAACACATGGAGAGTATTTTTTGGCTCCCTATGAGGAAAGGAGTTTTTATATGGAATTGACAACAATTGAGCTGACTAAACAGTACGGCTCAAAAACCGCCGTAAACCATTTGAATATTGCTTTATCAAACGGTGTTTACGGTCTATTGGGGGCAAACGGCGCAGGAAAAACCACACTTATGCGCTTGTTGTGCGCGATCCAAACGCCTACCTCCGGAAAAATAATTTTGAACGGCAAAAGCATAGTGGGGCTTGGCGAAAAATACCGCAGCTTATTAGGTTATCTTCCGCAACACTTTGGTTATTATCCCGACTTTGCGGCACTTGATTTTCTACTGTATGTTGCGGCACTAAAGGGCTTAAATGAAAAAACGGCAAAAAGAAAATCAGAAGATCTTCTTGAATCGGTAGGCTTGTCTGCGGAGAGCAACCATAAAATCAGGACTTTTTCCGGCGGTATGAAGCAGCGTTTAGGTATTGCGCAGGCTATGCTTAACGACCCCCATATTTTGATTTTAGATGAACCGACAGCAGGACTTGACCCAAAAGAGCGTGTGCGCTTTCGCAATTTGATCAGTGCTTTTTCAAAAGACCGTATTGTAATCCTTTCCACGCATATTGTGTCAGATGTTGAATTCATTGCAGAGAAAATCATTATGATGAAATCCGGGCAAATCATTCATTTTGGAAAGCCGCATGAAATCACTTCTGAAATTGACGGGCAGGTTTGGGAATGCTCCGTTCCTACCAATCGTGCGGAACAGTACACCGCAACGCTGAATATCAGTAATTTGCGTAATGAAGAAAACGGTTGCACTGTACTGCGGGTTATTGCTGAAGATACTCCCATAGCGAATGCAGTAAAGGTACAGCCCAATTTGGAAGATTTGTACCTGTTCTATTTCAAAGGAGAGAACGACAGATGAGTAAACTAATTAGATTTGAATTGCGCAAAATATTTACAACGCGGCTTACGCAAATTGCTCTTATCGCAGTTTTGCTCTTATCAGTTCTGTTTTCCTTTTCAACCTATCAAAACAAGTATGCCTTTGATGGGGTAAGTAATGAGGGGACGGGACGGACAGCCGTGGAGATTGACAAGTCTATGGCCGCAAAATACGAGGGGATATTGACAGATGAAAAAGTTCAGCAGATGATGTCAGACCTTGTGCCTAAATCCGATTCACACGGATTAAACGCGATATACATATACCGAAACGCCATGCAATCAGCGGTAGCCGCCCGTTTTTCCGATATAAACGGAAATTGGAATGGGCTGAGTGTTTCTGATGTATTCGGAAAGGAAGAAATCAAAATCGGGTATGTAGACGGCTGGCTTAGCACAAGTCAAAATATAGCAAAAGTTTTCTTCATTCTTTCATTAGTGATAATCATAATGATTGCCCCGGTTTTCTCCGCCGAATATGGCGGTGTTGACAATATTATTCTGACAAGCAAATATGGAAAAACAAAATGTGCTACGGCAAAGGTTATTGCGGGCATTTTTGCCGTCTTGATGGTAACTGCATTTGTTGCTGTAATTAACATTTTGATTGGGTTTTTGCTATATGGGAGTAAGGGATTGGATTGCAGTATTCTCTTTGCCCCCTTATCTTTTGTTGAGGGTTATATACCCTTCAACATTACTTGCGGCACACTGTTGAAATATCAAATCATATTAGCTTTTACGAGTGCAATTAGCGTGGCGGGCTTTACCTTAATTTTGTCCGCTGTATGCAAAAATCAAATGGTGGCATTGGTTGCTTCCGCCACAGTTCATGTGCTTCCTATTATGCTGCCTGTTGCTGAAACAAGTACGTTGTTTAGATTTATTGTGCTTTTACCGCTGTATCATTCACAATTTCTTTCTATTATGTCCGTTGAGCAAATAAATGGCGGTATGCTTTATGCAATATGGGCTATACCCTCAGCACTCGCTTTTTTAATGATTGGATGTATTGCTTCTCGCAAGGCTTTTGCAAAACATCAAGTTTCATAGTAATTTGCCCCAAGCTGCCAATAGCAGATTTGCGCGGAGTTTAAATGCGGCGGTTTTGAAATCAAAATTCAAAGCTGCCATTTCCCTTTTGGGGCTTTGGGAATGGAGGTTTTCCATGTAACGCATAATGATTACTGCCACATGAGCGAAGATTACGAGCGGCAAAATGAAGCATAAGCGCGGTTATTGCCAATTTGGAAGCAGAGCGGGACGAACTGGAAAACGGTATAGACATTTTCCTGATATATAACGCTCATAGGTGGTTGTGGCCTGCGCCATGGACAGTCAATATAAAATGCTCTTCAACGCTGGGCCCATAGATGGGGGTCAATGCCGCGGGCTCTGAGCCATGCGGCGGTGGGGCCTAAAATTATAAGCGGTTTCCTCTTTATAGCAGCCAGATCCCGGGCGCCGCTCATTAAAAAAACCGCTTTCAAGCGATACAGGAAATCATTGAGCCAACGATCCAGGTTCCCAATTCCGTCCTCTATCAGAATCCTGAGCAGAGGGCCGGCTATACCTACCATATCTGCCCCCAGAGCGAAAGCTTTGGCAGCATCGGCGGCAGACCTTATCCCGCCAGACGCTATAATGCTTACCGGCAAGCCGCAAGCTGCTATTTCCGCCAGACTTACAGCGGTAGGTATACCCCAGCTATCCAATTCTCCCCCGAACATGCCGCCGCGTTTATCTTCTATGGCAATAAAGTTGGTTCCTCCCTGTCCTCCGGTATCAAATATCCTCACTCCGACCCGGTATAACTGCTGTACGCTCTCCCGGGAAAAACCAAAGCCGACTTCTTTGGCAATCACCGGTACCGGGCAAAGCTCGACCACCTGAGCCACCTTTTCCAGTATGCCTTTAAAACAGCGATCGCCTTCAGGCATGGCTAATTCTTGGGGAACATTGAAATGCAATTGCAAAGCGTCGGCCGCGATCATGTCAACCGCCGCCCGGGCAGCTTCAGTTTCGGCCATACCACTGATGTTGGCTATAACAATTCCATCCGGATTATGATCTCTGACCACAGTAAAACTATCTTTCCATCCCGGATTCTCCAGGGCAACCGTTTGCGACCCCACCGCCATGGCCAGTCCATGCCGCCGACATATAATAGCCAAATCGCGATTAATATTCCGGGCCTCTCTACTGCCACCGGTTAAAGCATTGACTATCAGGGGAAATTTCAGTTTCTTATCCCCGAGACCGGAGTTGAGATTAATTTCTTCCAGGTCCAGCTCGGGAAGAGAGCAGTTGAGCAGGTGAATATCCTCCAATCCCGTGGAGCTGGGGCCGTCAGGCGTCTTTCCTGCCAGGTGAATATGTTCTGTTTTGCGTTGACCTCTGATTATAGTAACCTCCCTGCCATATTTCTGGCCTTCGCCAGTGCCGCCGGGTCATTGACATTAAAGAATATTTCTTTGCTGCTGCCGAACGTCTCCAGCTCATCATCCTTTAACACCAATACGTCCAGTTGGCTGAATAGGCGTACCAGTTTCAATTTATTATTCTGCAGACAATCGCTGAATACCGGGAGGCAGCTACGGCTGTAGGCTGCTGCCAGAGGCTGCAGAAATGAATTTATTTCCGGAACTACACTGTCGTGGTTATCAAGCCGGGTCAGCATGTAGTTAACCAGCCCCATGTCCATAAAAGGCATGTCGCAGCCCAGGACGAACATATGGTCATAACGGGCATTGACCAGAGCCGAGTGTATGCCTCCCACCGGTCCCAGATAAGGGTAGATATCCTGGTAAACCGGCAAATTAAACCGGGTGAAAAGTTCGGGTTCATTGCTTATGATAATAATTTCCTGAAAATACGCCCGGAACTTATCAATAAGTATCTGAACCGCAGGCTTTCCCCCTATCTCAGCCAAAGCTTTGTTAAATTGCATGCGGGAACTCTTACCGCCGGCCAGGATCACACCACTGGTTGGCAATACTTACACCTCATTCCGGTTAAAAAAAGGCTGCCTACGGCAGCCTAAAACTTCAACCCTCATCCACTGCTGGCGCCGGCACTGCACCCTTGACAGCCGGGCGGGGCTGATTTTGTTCCTCCGGTATTGAATAAGGACAATAATTGCTTAACTTCCGAAGAATTACATTCCGGACACTTTACTTTATCTTTGTCGGCATTGGCGATCATTATGTCAAACTTTTTACCACAATTCTGACAGAGGAAATCAAAAATCGGCATTATATCACCCCGAAACTAATTCTACTCGGCCTCTGGTTCGGTATCATTCTGACTATCCAGGTATTCCTGAACGTCCTCCCGCTCTTTTTCATCCTGGGCCTGTTTGATGGATAGTCCAATCCGTTTGTCTTCCGGATCAATACTTATTATTTTAACCTTTATCATGTCATTGACGCTGACTACATCTTCGGGTTTTTCCACCCGGTAATTGGCCATCTGGGAAATGTGAACCAGTCCGTCAACCCCGGGATCAAGCTCCACGAAAGCTCCGAAGGGAGCAATTCTAACTACCGTCCCCTCAACTATATCCCCTTCATGATATTTCTCCTGGGCAATTTCCCAAGGGCTCTTGAGCAATTTTTTCCGGCTCAGGGAAACCCTTTCCTTTTCCCGATCCAAGGCTAGAATATAAACATCTATTTCGTCGCCTTCATTTAATATATCAGAAGGGTGCTCAACCCGGTGGTGCTCCATCTCCGATACATGCAGCAGTCCTTCATAACCGCCTAAGTCAATGAAAGCACCGTAATCTACGATACGTTTTACTCTGCCCCGGCGAGTTTGCCCTTCCTCAATGCCATCCCAGAATTCTTTCTTCATACGGTTCTTTTCTTCCGCCACCAGTTCCTTGCGGGAAAGCACGATCTGAGAGCCTCTGCGCTTGTTGCGGTTAAATTCAATGATCTTAAACTGCAGGGTCTGCCCCACATACTGCTCCAGATTTTTAACATAGCCGTCCTCAACATGGGAGGCGGGCAGGAAAGCGACCATACCGACATCAACCAGCAATCCGCCTTTGACCGTACCGGTTATCGTGCCTTCAATAACTCTGCCTTCCTTATAATCCTCATCCAGCTTATCCAATACTTTCTGGGTATCAACCTTTTTCTTGGAAAGCAATATGGTTCCGTCATCATCCCATTTAAGCACCATAACTTCAATTTCATCGCCTACATTGATAAGGTCGCGGGCGGAACCGCTATCCTTTAAAGACATTTCCCGCAGGGGGATAATCCCTTCTGATTTGCCCCCTACGTCAACCATTACCTCATCATCCTGGACCTGAATAACAGTTCCCTTTATAATATCTCCCCGACCAGGAGTTTCGAAGTCTGCCATCTCAGCTTCCATTTTGGCAAATGATTCCTCACCA
>DHCD01000013.1:14634-30788 GCA_002398105.1 Syntrophomonas sp. UBA4911 | reverse complement strand
TCCTCACCACTGATAAATTCCTGCTCCTCGCCCGTGGTAGTATCCTGTTCTTTTTCCTGCTGACTCTTTTCCTCGAACTCTGTCATCCTATCCAATACCTCCTTAATTATCCAGTCCGGGGTTGAAGCTCCTGCGGTGATTCCTACCCTGGATACTCCCTGCAGGCAATCAGCCGAGATATCAGATGCACCACAAATCTGAAACGTCTTAACCCCAGTATTTTTACACTCCCTGGTTAGAGTGGCTGTATTCGAACTTTTCGGGTCCCCCAGCACCAGTATCAGGTCTGCCTCTAAACTTAATTCCCGGGCTGCCTGCTGTCTTTGGCGGGTCGCCCTGCATATGGTGTTAAATACCCTGGTTTCTCCAGCCATAGGGGCTAAAGCAGCAACTACGGCATAGAAATCATTTTCATCCTTGGTAGTCTGCGATACTACCGCTAACTTATCCACCTTGGTCATTTGGCAGGTTTCATCCACACTGGCGATTACTCTGGCCTGATAGTCGCACCATCCTGTAATTGCCTGAACTTCAGGATGATTAGCATCCCCAAAGACAACTATTTCATACCCTTCACCTCGTAACGATGCTACAATATCATGTACGCGCTTCACCAGCGGGCAGGTAGCATCCTTAATTCCTAATCCCCTGGCCTGGGCTTGTTCAATAACTTCAGGCGGTACACCGTGCGATCTTATAATTATGCCGGCATCTTCATCCGCCTGAATTTCATCTAACTGGGTTACCGGAATTATGCCCTTTTCTTTCAGGTTGGCCACCACTGCGTCATTATGCACCAGAGGCCCCAGGCTGTACCACCTGCCCCCCTGGGCGGCAGCTTCTTCGGCTATTTTCACCGCTCTCCTGACTCCAGCACAAAAACCGGCATTCCTAGCAAGCCGTGTTTGCAATAATCACACCCCACCAAACACCTAAGTATTATTTTCGTAATAATATACCTAAATCCTTCTTTATTTGTCTAAAAGTGAATTAATTTCTCGCATAATTTTCATGCTAATTTCCTCCAATAAAGCGGAATTGATTTTCTGATTTTTATACTCATCCAGATTGATGGGATCACCCACTCTGATTATCAGTGGTCTAAACCATCCGGAAGGAAAATTTTTATCCGTACCTATACAGGCTGTCGGCACTACTTGGGCCCCCGATTTCAAAGCCAGCAAAGCCACCCCGGCCTGTACCTGGATATCAGGCTTTACTTTTTGGCGGGCGCCTTCAGGAAAGATGCCTACGACTTCACCTGCTGCTAAAATATCAAGGGCCTGCCGTATAGCCCTGCGGTCAGCCGCTCCCCTTCTGACTGGAAAAGCGTGCAGCGCTGTTAATAATTTACCCAGAAAAACGTTATTAAACAACTCGACTTTGGCCATAAAATGAACCGGTCTTGATAAAGACGCGCCCACAATTATCGGATCCCAATTGCTCACATGATTGGCTGCCACTATGATCGGGCCCTTAGGAGGCAGCTTTTTCAGCCCCTCTTTTTTTAAATTCAAAACCAGCAACAATAATCGGGCTAAAGCCCAGGCAATGCGATAAACCATATCATTCCCCCCGAATGATGGTCAGCATTCTCTGCAGAACCTGTTCAATGCTCATCGCGCTGCTGTCTATAACTATTGATTCAGGTAAAATCTTCAGGGCTCCGGTTGATCTTTCGGAGTCATTTTTATCGCGTCTGGTTATTTCCTGTAAGATAGCATTATAATCCATATTTAAGCCCTTCTCAGCCAATTCAGCAGCACGTCTTCGGGCTCTTTCCTCAACGCCGGCAGTAATAAAAAATTTATATTCTGCATCCGGCAGCACGCATTCCCCGATATCACGCCCATCCATAACGACAGAAATGCCGGATGCCATATTCTGTTGCTGGGCAACCATAGTTTTACGGATAGTGGAATAAGAGGCAACTGCAGAGACAGCAGTATTCACTTCCGGCAGGCGAATCGCAGCGGTTAAATCTTCACCGTCACACAACACCTTCTGCTGTTTACAATTATTTTCGAAATGAATTTTAATACTGGCAGCAAGTTTATTTAATTCTTCTTCATTGTGGAGGTCTATCCCCCGCTGGAGTGCTTTTAAAGTCAGAACCCGGTACATGGCACCGGTATCTATATAGACAAAGCCAAGTTCTTTGGCTAATTTTCGGGCAACCGTACTCTTTCCAGCACCAGCCGGCCCATCAATAGCAATCTTCATTACCCAACCACCTACATATATTAATTTTAATTGTAGCATACCTGTGCCGGAGGTAAAACCGGAAAGGTAAAAACCAGATATTTTGTTTGCAATTTAATATTTATATGATATCATTTAGATATAATTAAAATATTATACAGGAGGTATAGCCCATGACTGAATACAAAGCCTGGAAATTAAACGGATTCGTCGCCCTTTTACTGGCAATACTAGTGACTGCGGCCGCAGTTTACCTGTTTATCAACGGGATAATACTGGCCGAAGCTTCGTTTGAATACTACTATCTGCATATTATTGCCGGAATCATACTCATCCTGGTAGTCATTATCTCCTTAACCGGCATCACTATCGTCCAGCCCAACGAGGCCAAAGTGATAACTTTTTTCGGCAGGTATATCGGCAGTATCCGCGAGGCCGGAATATGGTTCAAAGTACCTCTGTCCACCCAACGTAAGGTTTCCCTGCGGGTCAGCAATTTTAACAGTAAAACGCTTAAAGTAAACGATGTTGAAGGCAACCCGGTGGAGATTGCTGCGGTAGTGGTATTCCGGGTGATTGATTCAGCCAAAGCCCTGTTTGATGTCGACAACTATGAGGAATTCGTGGAAATCCAGAGTGAAACCGCCCTGCGCCATGTTGCCACCAAATATCCCTACGATGATTTTGAAGAAGGCGGTTATTCGCTACGCGGCAATGCCGATGAAGTAGCTCGGGAATTGGCCCGGGAATTACAGGAGAGATTGGCGGTTGCAGGAGTGGAGGTCATTGAGGCGCGTCTGACCCATCTGGCGTATGCCACCGAAATAGCCAGCGCCATGCTGCAGCGCCAGCAGGCCAACGCCATCATTGCCGCCCGGCAGAAGATTGTGGAAGGTGCGGTGGGAATGGCCCAAATGGCTATCGCCCAGCTGGAAAGAGAAGGCATTGTCGAGCTGGATGAAGAGCGTAAAGTCGCCATGATAAATAACCTGATGGTGGCAATTGTTTCCGATCGGGGAGCACAGCCGATTCTTAATACCGGCAGTATTTACTAGTAATGGCGGTACAAGAAAATGGCAGCCAAAAAGAAATTTTTGCTCCGGGTAGACCCGAAGCTCTATGATGCTCTGGAAAGATGGGCCGATGATGAGTTTCGCAGTGTCAACGCCCATATCGAATATATATTGCGCAATGCCGTTAAAGAATCGGGGCGTCTGCCCTCAAACCAAACCAGCCCTACCGAGAGGACGATTGCTTCTGTCCCTCAGGAAGATGAATAAAGCTGCCGGTGGGTCAGAATCTCATGGCTCACCGGCGGATTGTATCCAGCAGTTGCCAAAAATCGGGGAAGGAGATGTTTACCGCCCCGGCATTGTTGATGGTGGTTTCACCTTCGGCTATCAAGGCTGCTACCGCTAAGCTCATGGCAATACGGTGGTCGCCGTGACTGTTGACCTGAGTTCCCCGAAGAGGGCCTCCTTTTCCTTTTACGATAAAGCCATCCTCCAGTTCAGCAATCATTACTCCCATTTTACTGAGTTCGCTGCAGATAGCAGTTATGCGGTCGGTTTCTTTTACCCGCAGTTCCCCTGCTCCCCTGACTGCCGACTCTCCCTCGGCTGCAGCCATGGCTACAGCCAGAACCGGCAGCTCATCTATTAACCGGGGTATTATTTCCCCTTCGATTCTCACCGCCCGCAGCGGCGCAGCAGCAATAATAAGATCAGCTATAGCCTCACCGCCGATTACCCGCTTATTCTCCAGTTTGATCCGGGCTCCCATTTGCTGCATTACTTCTATTATGCCGGCCCGGGTAGGGTTAACCCCGATATGGCTTATTTTCAGTTCGGAACCAGGAACAATGGCAGCAGCCACCAGGAAAAAAGCTGCCGCCGAGATATCTCCCGGTATCAGAAAATCCTGAGTCTCCAGTTCTTTGCCGGGATGAATCCCGATACTTTGTCCGTTCACCTGAATTGCAGCCCCCATGGCCTTAAGCATGTTCTCGCTATGGTCACGGGATTTCTCCGGCTCGGTGATTGCAGTGACTCCATCGGCGTTAAGGGCGGCCAGCATCAGGGCGGACTTAACCTGAGCACTGGCTACCGGCAGTTCATAGCGAATGCCCTGCAAGCTCTTCCCTCTGATGGCCAGGGGCGGATAATTGCCGCCCTGACGGCCCTGGATTTCCGCCCCCATCAGTTCCAGGGGGTTTATCACCCGCCGCATAGGGCGCCGATGCAAAGAGCTGTCTCCGCTCAGTACGGAAAAGAAAGGTTGAGCGGCCAGCAGGCCGGTAAGCAGGCGCATAGTAGTTCCTGAATTACCGCAGTCCAGTACTGCTTGAGGTTCTTTCAGCCCGTGCAGGCCGCAGCCGTTAACTGTCAGCTCGGAGCCGGTGTCGGTTATGCCTGCGCCCAGAGCCCTTATGCATCTGCAGGTCGACATGGTATCTTCAGCCTGAAGAAAATTTCTGATTACGCTCTTCCCACCGGCCAAAGCGGAAAAAATTACCGCGCGATGCGATATTGATTTGTCAGCCGCCACCGTAAATTCACCTTTTAACCGTCTGGTTTTGCCAATAGTTCTGCTGTCCATCTCCTGCCTCCTATAGGTAATGTCAGATTCAAGTCGTCAGCCATGGCCGGCCGTAGCTATTTGACCCAGGCTCTGATGCCGTCTGCCGTCAGGGCTTCCACTGCCTGCCCGGCATCCTGGGGCGAAGGGACCCCAAGGCGGATGGTTCCTCCATCACCTTCCCGGGCACGCAGGATTTCAATATCCACTATATTTATTTTATGCCGGTCCAGAATCGAACCTAATCTGCCGATAATTCCCGGTCTATCCGGCACTATGCAGATAATATCGGAAAAGCCCGGCATCAATCCCCGGCGTACTTGGGGTATAATATCCCTGATGGCTTTAGCCCGGGCCAATTTTTCATGCAGAGTCGCCGTATCCCTATAATGCAGCGTTCTTTTTATTTCCGTCAACTCATTTATTAATCCGTCCAGTTTTTCCAGAAGTATATCCCGATTGGACATTAATATATCTTCCCATAGTTCCGGGGTAGATGAAGCTATACGGGTACTGTCCCTGAACCCCCCGGCCGCCAGCAAAAGATCGTCTTCGCGCCCCCCGGTAAGGTTTACCAGCGCCACCGCCGACAGATGGGGAAGATGACTCACAGTTGCCGCCAGGCGATCATGCTGGGAGGCTTCCATAAGCTTGATTCTGGCGCCGGTAGCTGCCAGGAGTCTGCTCAGATATTCTATCTGTTCGGAGGGAACAGTTTTACCTGGGGTCAGAACATATACGGCGTTTTCAAAAAGGTAACGGTCAGCACCGATCAGGCCCTTAACCTCGGCTCCTGCCATGGGGTGTCCGCCTATCCCCCAAATATGCGGCGGCAATTCCTGAAAAGCCTGCATGACTGTTTGTTTGGTACTGCCGACATCACTGACAATACAGCCTGCTTTTAAATGGGGTTTAATTCGCTCAATTATACCGGGATAGGCGCTGAGGGGGGTACAGATTATTATTACATCAGCCTGAGCCGCCCCCGCTGACAGTGACCGGCTCACATCTATAGCGCCGATTTGCAATGCTTTCCGCACCGTCTCCGGGTCGCTGTCCATACCGGCGACCTGGGTTACCATAGGTGTCCCCCGCAAAGCCAGTCCCAGCGAGCCTCCAATCAATCCCAGTCCGATTATGAATAGGTTAGATGGCATCCAACATTCTCCTGTTCATTGCTATAGTGCTGCTTTTAGAGCATTTATCTTTCTTACCATAGAATTAAAATGCTCCGGGGTCAAGGATTGAGGGCCGTCGGAAAGAGCCTCATTAGGATTCTGATGCACCTCGACCATCAACCCGTCGCAGCCGGCGCCGATTGCGGCCAGAGCCATGGGTTCAACCAGTTTCCACTTTCCGGTGCCATGGCTGGGGTCAACTATTACCGGCAGATGGGTGAGCTGCTTGATCAGCGGCACCGCACTTAAATCCAGCGTGTTGCGGGTGTATTTCTCAAAGGTGCGTATCCCCCGTTCACACATTATTACCTGGGGATTACCGCTGGAAATAATGTATTCGGCCGCCATTATCCATTCTTCTACCGTAGCCGAGGGTCCCCTTTTAAGCAGTATCGGTTTATTGATTTTGCCCAACTCCCGCAGCAGGAAAAAGTTCTGCATATTTCTGGCCCCTACCTGTAATACATCGGCATAGCGGGTTACCAGAGCAATCATTCTGGGATCCATGATCTCGGTGACTACCGGCAGTCCGGTCGCTTCCCGGGCTTCAGCCAATATTTCCAATCCCTCTTCTTCCAGTCCTTGAAACGAGTAAGGTGAAGTCCGCGGTTTAAAGGCCCCCCCACGCAGCATGGTGGCGCCGGCCTCCTTTACCATACAGGCCACTTCTAAAAAAAGTTCCCGTCCTTCTACGGCACAGGGGCCGGCTATTACCTGCAAACTGCCGTCGCCGACCAGCTTATTCCCCACCGCTACCATGCTGGGCTGCTGTTTGAACTCCCGGGACGCCAGTTTGAAAGGCTGCAAAATAGGAATGATTTTTTCCACTCCCGGCATGGTCTCAAACATTTCCATGGTCGCTTGAGTTCTTTCCCCTATGGCTCCAATGATGGTTCTTTCCACACCCTGGGATAAGTGCACCTGAAATCCCTTATCCTCCAGTTTGCCGGTTATCATTGTAATCGCATCTGTGGGAGCATTTTTTTCCATTACAATAATCATGCTTGATTTCCTCCTTTTCAAAGTCTGGGGATGATTGTCTGGTTTTAAACCCTGCAGACGAAAAGTGAGAAAAAACAGAAAAGCCATCAGTGAAGAAATCACCAATGGCATTATACCAGTGTTTCCCACCATCCTACCGTCCTACTATTTTATCCAGTATTCCATCCTACAATATTTAAGATATAATAAGCGCCCGCAAAATTCAAGGGTCAATTGGGAAATAGAACTTGGTTTTACGCCGGCGACTTGCCGGCAATGTCTTTAATTACCTGCCGCAACCGGGCGGGCTCACCTATAATAATAAGTTTATCTCCACCTTTAATTATATCGTCCGCCCCCGGATTGGATATAATTTCCTGTCCCCGGTAAATAGCCAGTACCGTTATGCCCCTATTTTTGCGCAAATTAATTTCTGCCAGGGTTTTGCCGTTAACACTATGCCATGGTTCCACCCAAACCGTAGCGATATCGACTCCGCTCAGGGGCAGAGGCAACTGCCCGGCGGCATTGCGGGAGCGGTTGCGGAACATTTCGTAATCTTCTTTCCTTATCTGGTCAATACAGCATTCTATTTCATTTTCCGGTATCTGGTAGCGGTTTAAAACCCGGGCAAAAACCTCCACCGAGGTTTCATATTCCTCCGGAATCACCTCATTGGCGCCCAGTTCGTACAGGTCATGAACATCAGCTACGAATCTGGTCCGTACTATAATATGAATCGCGGGATTTATCCGTCTTACCGAATCAGTGATCCGACGCGTCGCAACTGAGTCGGATATAGCTATGACCATCACCCGGGCTGATTCGATATTAACCTTGTTTAAAACTACTTCGTGGGTGGCATCACCATAAAAAATGGTCTCTCCCTTTTCTTTTTCCGACTTTACCGTTTCGGGATTAATCTCCATGATAGCATAAGGAATTCCGGCAAAAGACGCCGCCCGGGAAAGGTTGCGGCCATTGATGCCATAGCCCACAATAATCAGGTGATCCTTCATTGACACCGGTTCCTCTATGTCACTGGCCCAGGATAAAATCCCGCTTCTCAATCTTTCCGGCAGATGCCAGCGGTAGACAGCACCCGCCAAACGGGGGGCAAAATCCATTAAGAAGGGAGTCATCATCATGGTTAATATGGAAGCCGCCAGGAAAACCTGATAGAGATTTTCTCCCAGCAGACCGTAGTCAATACCGCTCTGGGCCAATATAAAAGAGAATTCTCCCACCTGACAGAGGCTGAAGCCAACTATTATAGCAGTTCGCAGCGGATAACCCAGGACAATGGTTGTAAACAGGGCAACCAGACCCTTTATCAGCAAAAGCATTACGGTAAAGCCTAATACCAGGGCCAGAGTTTCCTCCATATTCTGGATATTGAGCAGCATGCCGATGGAAACAAAAAAAATACTGGTAAAAGTATCAATGAAAGGCAGAATATTGGCCATAGCCTGGTGGCTGTATTCCGATTCGGCAATGATGAGACCGGCCAGAAATGCCCCCAGAGACAGTGACAGTCCGGCACTGGCAGTCAGCCAGGCCACCGCAAAACAGATCAGAATAATGCTGAGCAGAAACAGTTCCCGGCTCTGGGTGCGGGTGATCTGATAGAGTAACGGGGGAATAGCGTACATAGCCAGCACTATTACCAGTATGATAACCCCGGCAGTCTTGGCCAGGATAAGACCCGGCGATTGCATCTCGGCTGTTACGTTTCCCAGCAGAGGGGTAAAAAGCATCATGGCTACAACAATTATATCCTGAAAGATTAATATCCCCAGATTGATTTTTCCCTGGGGGGTATCCATTTCCGCTTTTTCACCCAGTTGCTTCAATACAATAGCGGTACTGCTGAGGGAAACTAAAAAACCCAGGAAAACCGCCTGATTGGCCGGCATGCCCAGGACCCAGGCAATGGCCGCAACAAGAGCCACCGTAAGCAGTACCTGCAAACCGCCGCCTAGAAGAACGTTCCTTTTTATTTCTCTCAGGTTTTTGAAGGAAAACTCCAGCCCGATACTGAACATCAGGAAAATAACCCCGATTTCAGCCGTGACCTGCACCTGTTCAGGAGACTCAATAAGGGCCATGCCATGAGGGCCGGCCAGTATTCCGGTCAGCAAAAAACCGACAATAGAAGGTATTTTTAATCGGGAACAGACGAATATGACTCCTACCGCCAGGCCAAATATTATTACTATATTGCTTAAAGAACCCATATATTAGTGCCTTCCGTTATTCTTGCTCCATAACTACCCTTTCCTAAAGCTCTGCCGTTCACAACAGAGTAGCAACTCAGCTTCCCGGCCAGAAAAACTGGCTCGCCAATACTATAACTCATAATGAACCCTAACAGGAGCTCAGTTCAGTCCGGTATCTTTTAATTTTTCATAAAACGTAGAACGGCTGATACCAAGCATTTTGGCTGCTTTAGTTTTATTCCCGTTACATTTCATTAAAGCCGTTTCAAAAATTTTTTTCTCCTGTACTAGAATTGTTTCCCGGTAATTTTTTTCAGTAAAAAGACTCTGAATATTTATATCGGTATTAAAAAGATTTGATGGCAATTGATCGGCCTCAATGACAGATTCCACATGCAAATTCATAATCCTTTCAACGCAGTTTTTCAATTCTCTGATATTTCCCGGCCAAGGATACTCGGTAAGCACTTTGGTTGCTTCCAAGGAAAACGCCTTTTCCGGAACCCCTAAGCTGGTGCTGTAATCGGTGATAAAAGCTTGGGCTAACGGAATAATGTCATTTTTTCTTTCTCTAAGGGGAGGTATTTCCATAGTGATAACATTGATTCGGTAATAAAGGTCTTCCCTGAACTTACCTTCAGCTACCAATTGCTGTAAATTTTTATTCGTTGCAGCTATGATGCGTACGTCTATTTTTTTGGAATCAATTCCTCCCACTCTTTCTATTACTTGATCCTGCAGAACACGTAACAACTTAGCCTGCATGGACAGCGGCATATCGCCGATCTCGTCTAAAAAAAGCGTCCCCTTGTCTGCCAATTCGAATTTTCCGGGCTTGCCGCCTTTTTTGGCTCCTGAAAAAGCCCCATAGTCATAGCCGAATAACTCTGATTCCAGCAGATTATCGGGTATGGCCGCACAATTAATTTTAATAAAGGGCTCATTTCTGCGTAGGCTAAGCTTGTGAACGGCATTGGCAAATAATTCTTTGCCCGTACCGCTTTCACCAATAATGAGTATGGTAGCATCACCGAGAGCAGCTCTATGAGCAATTTTTTTGAGCTCATTAAAACCGTCATCCCACGATAGAATACTATCCAGGGCATACTTTCCGCCATTTGATTTTTCTAATTCCTTCTTATAATGCTCTACCTGGCCTTCCAGTAGTCTAAGCCTTCTCAGCAGTTCTTTGATCTCCTTTTGGCTCTGAAAGGAGATCTTCTGAACCGCGCCGATAGATTCCCCCTGCTCATTTATGATGGGAGCGCAAGTAACAAGCATTTTCTGATTTTTGATAATTTGGATTCCATCATAGCGTGGTTTCCCGGTTCGGGCCATTTCGTGCAAATCCGAATTTGCCATCAGTTCCGTGATATGCTTGCCCAAGACATCATCTACCGTAACATTAAAGAAAGAAGCCAGCTTCTCATTAATTAAGGTTATGCGTCCTTTTTTATCTACAACCACTAAACCCAGATAAACTATATCGACAATTGTCAGCAGGGCCTGTTCGAGATCTTGCGTACAAATACGAGATTCCATATAATCCAATCCTCCTCTTGAGAATATCCAGATATATCATCATCCCTGTCATGTACCAGCTAAAATGAATTAGAGAATGTCTGCTATCTTCCGTAACCGCCGCCATCTACGGGCAGAACCGCACCGGTGGTGAAGCTGGAGGCGCCGGAGGCAAAGTAAAGGGCCGCTCCGATAATTTCATCCGGTCTCCCGCCTCGCTTAAGGGCCAGAGTAGCCTGGAATTTTTTATTCACTGCGTCCATATCCCAGGCCTTGGAAATGTCGGTCAAAAAGGGCCCCGGCATGATGGAATTGACCCTAACTTTGGGGCCGTATGCTATGGCAAAAGCTCCGGTGAGCGCATTCAGCCCAGCCTTAGCGGCAGCATAGGGGGTTTCTTTCGGGGTTGGTCTGACTGCCGCGACACTGCTGATGTTAATGATTGATCCGCCTTCACCATCAGCCATACGGCTTCCCACCAATGCGCAAAGCCGGAAGGGTCCTTTCAGGTTTACCGCCATAACACTGTCCCACAGCTCTTCGCTCACGTCAACCAAAGTGTCGTAAAGCGGAGACATACCGGCGTTGTTTACCAGCACGTCTACCTTGCCGAAGTGCTTGTACACCCTGTCGACAAGATCGTTGATCTGACTCCAGCGTCCAATGTGGCAGGCACATGAAAGCGCGCGCCGGCCCAGGGCTTCAACTTCAGCCACAACCTCAGCCGCAGCCTTTTGATCACGCTCCGAGTCACGGTCGACGACTACGATATCAGCTCCCGCTTGAGCAAAAGCCAGCGCCATTTCCCGTCCCAGACCCCGGCCGCTGCCCGTAATCATAGCCACCTTACCAGCGAGTGAAAAAATTGCTTCCAGCGATTTCATAGATCTCCCTCCTTATTATTTTTTTATTTATCAGTTAACAGTACAAGAAAGTTTCCAATATTTATGAGTTTATTTCCCGGATATGAGATATGATTTATTGCTATTGATGCAAGCAGTTCTGAGGGCTTAATCTATATTTATTATAATATAAATCAGGCCTTTGACGTTAAGCGATAATTTCTAATTTATACAATCATTGGCACAAATCAATCAACTTTTTTGCAAATCCCAACATTGTTCGCCTTCCTGGTATCATTTTCAATAAAAAAGAGCTCTGTACTGAAAGAGCAGAGCAGCCAAATAAGTATTAACCATTCTATGCTGATTCTGAGTACCGGGTCAGAATTAAAGTCTGCGACCCTTTTCCTAGCAAAATATTTTTTACGCCTTACAGCTTAGCCTTATGGGTTCCGGTGTACTAAAGCGCTCTTCCCCCCTTTAATTCAATATTTGTCAAATCTGACCCCAGCTATTAGTCTCAAAGGGAATATGACAGATAAATATCTGTCATACCCCCTCTATCCAAAATATTAGATACTTATTCTGAACTGAGGCTTAGTCACCTTATCATCAATATGTTCAAAAACCACGTCCATTTCCATACCGATACGAAGGTCTTCCGGCTTGCAGTCAACTACGTTGGCGATAAAGCGCACACCGGGTGCATCATCAATTTCTATGCAGGCAACGATGAAGGGGATCTTTTCTTTAAATTCCGGGAAAAACGCCTTGTGGACGACTGTCCAGCTATACAATCTGCCTTTGGGCGCAACCTTGGCCCATTCGAACTCGCCTTGACAGTCCGGGCAAATGATAGTCGGATACCATTGCCAGCTTCCGCATTTTTGGCAGCGCGGAAATTTCAATTCCTCATTGCGGCATGCCTCCCAAAAAGGAATCAATACCGGCCATTCAATGTCTGGTAAAAGAAAATTTTCTTTATCCATGATTAGTTACCCCCTAGAATCAATGTACCCTGGAACCATCCTCCGAAACCTGACACCAGAGAAATTTTGGCGTCCTTTACCTGGGCCAGCCCGGCCTCTCCCCGCAGTTGCTTTACAGCCTCTATGACATGAGCCATTCCGTACATATAACCCTGGGATAACAATCCTCCATGAGTATTGAGCGGCAGCTTACCGTCAAGGGATATGGTTTCACCATTGCCTATAAAACGAGCGCCCTCTCCTTTGGGGCAAAACCCAAGATCCTCCAGTTGAAGTATGACATTAATGGTAAAGGAATCATAGATTTCCAGTACATCAATGTCCTCATGGGTAACGCCCGCCTGGGCAAAAGCAATCGGAGCCGTCTGTACTGCGGAAGTCGTCAGAGGATCCGGTGTTTGGGTAAAGAAAAACGGGCTGGCAGGATTTAATCCCGCTGCGGCAATACCCAATATGGCAGCGCCAGGACGCGCCAGATCTTTGGCTCTCTCTTCGGTGGTTAAAACTATGGCGGCTGCACCGTCGGTCATTACGCAACAGTCCAAAAGGCGTAATGGTTCGGCCAGAAGCGGCGACCTGAAATAATCTTCCACGGTCATAGGTTTCGTCATCTGAGCGTTGCCATTGAGAATTGCATGTTTACGGGTGTTTACCGCTATGGCTGCCTGTTGGTTTTCAATGTTTCCATACAGCTTGGAATAACGGGTGGCTATGGAACCGAAGTATACCGGCTGCGGGAAAAAGCCAAAAGGAATCTCACAATTTCTTTTATAAAGGTCTTCCTGGTGTATTCCCCGCGGCGAAGACTTTTCTTTCTCGGATACCTGGTTAGCCCCTATATAGAGGAGGACGTAATTAGCCTGTCCATTTTGCAAGGCCAATTGTGCCAGTTCTATGGCATTGACCACTCCGGCTCCTGCATCCATGCCGGCATAAGCTCTGAACCTGAGATTGGCATGAGTATAAAATTCAAACTCATTAATTTTCAGATCAGTTCGCAGTCTGGGCAAGACAACCCCATCAATATCGGACATTTTGACTCCCGCATCATTAACTGCCCTATACGATGCCTGAAGAAGAATTTCGGTAGCCGTCATACCGGAATTCCTGGAATAAGTTGTTTCCCCCACACCAACAATAGCTGTTTTTGGGTTCATCTTTTTACCTCCCTGGTTTGCTGCTTCAGCTAAAAATACTGTTACAATCCCAACTTTTTTTACCTCCCTGGTTGGCAGCTGAGAAAAACTGTTGCCATTTCAACTATACCAGGGGATCATAAGGGAAAACATCATTGGAGATTTCCAGCGGATAGAAATTATTCTTAACCGCGGGTATGAATATTTCACCGATTTCCTCTACCGTCCAGCCCTTGTCGAGCTGCATATTGCGAATGGGGCGAATCTGAGAGAAGAGAACCAGTTCATTGCCCCTCACCGCGAATATTTGTCCAGATACTTCCTGGGCTTGGTCACTGGCCAGATACACTACCAACGGGGCAATTTTTTCGGGGGTCATTTTTTTGAATTTATCTATCCGCGCCTGGACGACGGGATC
Organism: Syntrophomonas sp. UBA4911; assembly: GCA_002398105.1. Lineage (GTDB taxonomy): Bacteria > Bacillota > Syntrophomonadia > Syntrophomonadales > Syntrophomonadaceae > UBA4844. The sequence goes on along the minus strand of DHCD01000013.1, from coordinate 16,725 downwards.
ATCGCTCTCAATAGTACCAACCAGGCGAGTATAGGCAAAGGGGCAGATCACATTGGCCGTAACATTATACTTGGCCATATCCAGGGCGGTGTTCTTGGTCAGTCCGACAATACCTGCTTTGGCGGTCCCGTAGTTTACCTGCCCAACCTGGCCGATCAATCCGGTGGTTGAGGTGAAGTTAATAATCCTGCCAAACTTCTGTTCCCTCATATAAGGGGCAGCCGCCCTGGTCATTGACCATGCTCCCTTTACATGCACTTTGAGCACAGCATCAAACTCTTCTTCACTCATTTTGAAAAGGATACGGTCCCGAAGAATTCCGGCATTGTTTACTACCACATCAACTCTGCCAAAGTTTGCAACCGCGGTATCAATGATACTTGTGGCCCCGGACAGCGAATCGACAGAATCGAAACTGGGCACTGCCTGGCCTCCTGCTTTTTTGATCTCCTCTACAACCTGTTCTGCCACCTTTTGGTCTCCGCCTTGTCCGTCCGGACTTCCGCCTGGATCATTAACCACTACCTTCGCTCCGTACTGGGCAAAAAGCAAAGCTATCGCTCTGCCTATACCCCGGCCGGCACCTGTAACAACAACTACCTTATCTTTAACCATTAAATATACCTCCTGATTTTCATATTTAATTCCCCTTGTTCAAGAAAGTATAAGTCAGTATTCTCAGTTTCAAGCATCCGCTGCCGTCATCTATTAGGATTATTGTTGCGGTAAATTCGGCAACCCGTATTGTCGTATGCTGTCTTTATTTTCTGCTATAATTCTTTGAAATCAGGTTCTTCTTCAAATACAAAAGCTATTACCCAAGTACCCTGCCGAAACAGGGGATGGAATCAATTAATTTTTCGGTCAACGGATGCTTTTCCCTGAGAATAGATTTTATTTACCCTATTTTACTTTGGCTTCGACCGCTTTAATCAAGTCTCCCATTTTTTCAAATTCAATCTTGCCATTGGCGTTTTTCGGGAAAGCTTCTTTGGGAATAACCTCTACCAGATTAGGCAGTTTGAATCCGGACAGATATTGGCGGCAGAACTCCCTTAGCTCTTCTCCGGTAACAGGCTCTTTAACGGCTACAAAAGCTATGGGCGTTTCACCCCATTTAGGATGCTTGACGCCTACCACAACCGCTTCCTCTACTGCCGGATGATTAAACAGGGCCCGTTCTATTTCCGCCGGGTAAACATTTTCTCCGCCGGTCTTTATCATGTATTTGACCCGGGAAACAAAATCCAAAGTTCCGTCGGGATTGCGTCTTAAGACGTCTCCGGTATGGAACCAGCCGTCACGGAAAACCTTCTCATTTTCCTCCGGATTATTCCAGTAGCCGCTGAACATCATGGTGGTGCGGATAACCAGTTCGCCCGGCTCTCCATCCGGCACTTCCCTGCCTTCGCTGTCCAGAAGGCGGACCTCACAAGCGAAGCCTTCGGCTTTGGACAGGGCGCTGTATCTGGCTGCTATCGGAATCACATTGTTCGAGAAATTATGCGGTCCGATTTCGGTTAGTCCGTAAGTATTCAAATAAGGGGCATTAAGGAGCTTAGTTAATTCCCCCATTTGTTCTGCCGGAACCAAATCCGCCATAGAGCCTACCGCTTTTACGCCCACGATTTTCGCATTTCTCTTTTTTATTTCATCAATCAACCGCTGCAGCATACCCGGCGCCATAGCCAGCCAGCCGATTTTTTCCTTGGTTATTACGTCGACGTATTTTTCCGGGCTGTAGCCGTCATGGAAGATAACTTTGCCGCCAAAGGCATGGGTGGCAAACATTTGGTCTACGGAAGCCACGTGGAAAAAAGCCCCTCTGGCAATAAAATTATCATCCTGGTCTATTTTCAAAAGGCGTTGATATTCCGCCATATTACAGAAAACCCGGGCTACCGATGAGCGCTGCGAAATGGTTGCTCCTTTGGGCTTGCCTGTGGTTCCGGAGGTGTAAACAATAAAGTAGGCGTCTTCTTCATGCAGTTCAATATTCGGTTCTTGGCTGTCTCCCTCTTCCAGAAGTTTAGGGTAGGAATAGGTCGGCAATGAGGTGAAGCCGGTTTCCCCCATATCATCCAGCAGTAT
>DHCD01000013.1:11856-14383 GCA_002398105.1 Syntrophomonas sp. UBA4911 | reverse complement strand
ACTATAATCGTTTCCGGGGTAATAACCTCAATAGCTTCCTGCAATTCGATGGGGGTATATCTGTCGTTGCAGAATGCTATAATTCCCCCTATTTTGGCTACCGCATACATGATTTGAGCACATTCCACCCGATTACCGCTTAAGGCCGATATGCGCTGCCCCCGTTTAATTCCGATACGGTCCATACTGTTAGCTAATCTGTTAACATCCTCATTCAGCTCTTTAAAAGTCCATACTTTGCCTTCCCACTCCACTGCTGCACGGTCAGGCGTTAGCTTGGCCTTTTTCTTTATAATGTCGCCCACAAATTTCTGTTTGGCCTGAAACATCTTTTCTCTGATCGGTCCGGGATCAAAGTTCGGTTGTAAACTCATGATTATTGTTCCTCCTCTGCCATGCGCCTTTAGGGCACTGAATATTCTTTTTTCCCTGCGAGGTGTTCTGTTGAGCCCTGAAATACACTGTAACTATTGGCCTATCTGTTGTTAAAAGGGTCAAAGTTCGGTTTGCTCTTCAAACCCCAGCGCTATAATATAATACAAGTATCTCCTCCCCACAAATTTAGTATTGGTTTCCGGCAACCTTTATCATTTTTATAGCAATTATTGTGCCAGCGGCTCTGCCCCTTGACAATAAACTTTAGTACGCTTACCCAATGGGGGCATTGTTGTAACTTTGCTAAAGGAGGCAGGCAAAATATTGATTCCGGGTTTTTGAGATTATTTATCCTGGGCCCCTGAACAAAGTTTATTTAATAGCATTCTATCTGTCCGATATTTCGCACACCATACTGGAAACAGGACATAAACCTTATGTTTTTTTCTCTGCCGCGGCATTTTTACCGGAGGCAGATGATCAGGTATGGATATATGATCCCAATTCCATCTCGGAGCCGGCATATCTTCCATACCGGCAGTCACTTCCGGGGTATAAGGCCGCACAGAACGTGGTAACAGCTCATACTTCTATTGGCCTGTATAACGGCCAACCCGCTTCCAGCAGTTAACACTAAAAGCGGGTTGGTTTTCAGTCTGAGGCCGGGAATTCCGCAGGCTTACAGCATCTTAGAAATATTGATCAGTTCCTCGGACATAGACGTTATTTCTTCAATACTGGCAGTAACTTCCTGGGTAGCCGCTGCCTGTTCCTGAACCGCAGATAATGACCTCTTGCTCTTTTCATTCGCTTGTTGGGTTGTCTCTTTGATCATGTTCGTCAACTGCGCGATTTGGGGGACGGTGCCTTTAGATTGATCGGACAAGCGCCTGATTTCTTCAGCTACAACGCCAAAGCCGCGGCCGGCGTCACCTGCCCGGGCGGCCTCTATGGCCGCATTAAGACCTAACATTTTAGTTGCTTCGGCTATTTCCTTGATAAATACCGATACTTCATTTATCTCTTCCGCATAATTTATAATGCCTTTAATGCTTTCATTCAATGATTGTTCATTGGTATTAATATCACCGGCAGAGGCAGCAAGCTGTTGAATAGCCGCCCCGATACTGCTCAGGTTATTGCCCAGGTTGTTGGACATATCACGTAATGTCACCGCAGTTTGCTTCGGCGTAACGATTCCCAGAGTGGCTTCTATATTGCCATTGCTTTCATCCGCCAGGGGATAGCTTACTATAGAGAGAGGAACCCCGTATTGGGAACCGTCAGCTTCAACAAACATGGGTTGTTTAGTAGAGATAGCTTTATAGGCAATATCACTGCTGTGCAATTCATGTCCCTGCTTACATGGTTCTATAGCGGGTATATCAAACTTTTGGGATGCATGCCGATAAATAACTTTATGTTGATCTGTCATATACATGATGGAACCTTCCTGAAACATCTCCGCTAAAATCGGGGCAAAATCCGGAAAAGCTGCTTGGACCGGATGTATAATCGGTACCGCCATGGAAAATGTTCCAAATACACTATCATCTTCATCAATCACAGGTATAGATATTAGGTCCAGCCTAATCCCAAAAAAAGAGGACGGTACTTCATTTTTTACCACCTGACGGGTTTGGAGCGCTCTTACCGCAGTACTGCCGTCCTTAAATTTATAACCAATTTTAAATGCGTCAAGTATGAATACATCAGACTGTCTCATCCAGATAATTATATCCCCCTCAGAAATAAAGAAGGCTATTTTACCGCGCATTAAACCCATTAAAATATCAGCTAATACTTTACAAGAATCTAAAGCTAACTTTGGAATCATATTGACCATCTTCCTTTCATAAAACTTAAATATTACCGTCATTTTAAGCTACTGCCTGCTTAAAATAAGTATCGCCTCCCCGTAGATTTTTTAGTTTTCTTCCGGCAGCTCTATCGTTTTTATAGCAATTATTGTGCCACCAGAATTCATCGCTTCTGCTCTTAATAGGTATTTGGGGAAGCTGGCGTGAAATTTCAGCCGAATGGGTATCATTGCCGTTTTAAGAGAAACCGGCCGCTCAGAGCCTTTATGATTACCGAAGGCAGAATTTTTTTGCCTTTAGCCAGTTCCCCGTTGCAAACTAAAAGTGCATTT
>DHCD01000013.1:0-11545 GCA_002398105.1 Syntrophomonas sp. UBA4911 | reverse complement strand
ATTATTTTGCTGGTAGCGGTAGCAATTAACCGGTCGCAGGAATCAAATGATTCTCCCCATAGGCTGATAATGCTTTTTCCTTTAGATTTTAAATAAACTTTGACCGTCAACGTATCATCGGCCAAAATCGACCGGTGATAATTCACATTCAGATCCAAACTGCTGACCTCGAATTTTCCGGTTGCCAATATAGCCAGCGCGCCAAAAGCATTATCAAAAGCGGCGGAGATAAAACCGCCCTGCATACACTTCCAGGGATTTAAATAAATATCTAATACTGGAAAATTATAAGTTATGCTTTCATTTTCTATATACTCTATGAATTTCGGCTGCATTAATTCCGCACACGGATTAGCCACATTCTTTAACTGTTCCTGCAAAGGACTCCCGTTCGTAAAACTGGTCAAAAAAATCCCTCACTTCCCAATGGATTAGCAGTTTTAAGTATAGCATAGGCGGCTTAATAATGGGAACCATTTGATACATTACGAATCTGTAGATAACAGTAATTGCCTTTTTCTATTCTCCTGCTGATAACCGCATGGAACGGCGGTGGTTCTTTGCCCTCCGGGGCGCCCGCTAAGCGGTCGGATCTGATATATTTTCGCTTGCTTTCTTTTTATGGCGGAACGACTCCACATATGCCTTATGGTCGTCGCTTTCCGAGCAGAACGGCGAGGATTGAGCTTCGCAGTCCAATATGGTATTCAGCATGTGATTGACGGTGGCATTAGCAATGCGTTTGGTAATGCGCAGGGAAACAGAGGGAAGCAATGCAAGCTCCTGCGCCAGAGATATGGTTGCCGCTTCAATTTCTTCACTGGGGAACACTTGATTGACAAAACCCATGGCCCGGGCTTCTGCCGCTTCCACTATTCTCCCGGTGAACCACAAATCTTTGGCCCGGTAGAGACCCAGAGCTTGCGGCAGGAACAACATCGCCCCCATTTCCGGCACAATACCGACTTTCAGAAAATTACAGCTAAACCTGGCATCTTCCGAAGCCAAGATCAGGTCACAAGCCAGAGCCAGGCTCATCCCTCCCCCCACCGCATAACCCTTAACCATAGCGATAACCGGTTTATCCATATTTTGAATGGCCTGTATGGTGCGGGCATATCGGCGCAGCATTTTTCTTTTTTCCTCAATCGGGCGCGGACCCGGTTCTATTGCCTTTAAATCTCCGCCTGAGGAGAAATGATCCCCCTGCCCCTTGAGAATGATCACTTTAACCTCGTTATCGTCGTCCAGGGTTTGAAAAGCATCGGTTAGATCATCCATTAAATGAGGATCAAGGGCATTTCTTCGCGCCGGCTTATTAATGATGACCAATGCCACCCCGTCAGCCCTTTTATCAATAATTACGCTGTTATTTAACATATTACTGTTGTTCATTTTCTAATCTCCGTTTCAAATAAATTTATATTTCTATAGCGGCTAAATATCCTTCCTTGGTGGCGTCGGCCATCCGGCGGGGATTGACGCAGTCTCCGGCTGCTTTTACAGTCGGCCCTTTCCCCTGTAGCTGACTGAATAAATCCATATTTTTTTCAAATCCCAGGGTGACAGAAACGGTGTCGGCTTCATAATGATACTCGGTTGTGTCTTCCCGCCGAACTTTTATCCCCTGGTCATTGATTTCCGTAATCTGACTGGATGGTTCCAGTCGTACATTGGGAGCCTTTTTTAAATCGGAAGTGGTATGGAACCGTTCGCTGGCGCCTATGTCATATCCGATTTTTCTGCCTTCCTCAAAAATTGCAATCTGGCGGTCGGTTTTCATTAATGCCAGAGCCAGATCACATCCGGGCAGGCCGCCGCCGACAATGGCCACCCGCCGGCCAAAGGGCCAGGGCATCCCCAGCAATCTTCTCACCAGCCGGGGCGAATAGAAATATTTAAGAAAAACTGCAGCGGCCCTGAACATAAATTGATGGGCCCAGCCTTTTTTCTGGGGAGGATTGCCATTCAGCATCTCCATAAAATCGTGGGAAGTGACAATATTGCCCTTATCGCTGCCCGGAACCTGGAGCTCCACCGGGTTGCCTCCCACCGCTACGATCACGGCGTCCGGGTTATGATTCAATACCAGTTCCGGGGTAACTTCGGTGTTCAAGGCCACTCTAATCTGCGGCATTTGGGAGAACTGATTCTTGTAATATTGCAGCAGGCGTTCATAGATAGGGCTGAATATCGGGCTCATAGCCAGGCACCCGCCTATACGGGGAGCCTTTTCATAAACCGTAACCCGGTGCCCGCGTTGGGCGGCGGTCAGGGCGGCGGATAAGCCGGCCGGGCCCGCGCCGATGACCACGACCTCTCGGGGTGATTCCGCTTTCGTCAGCGGCGCATCAATTTCAGGGCCCAGCCGGGGGTTTACCCCACAATAATTCATGGGTTTTCCCCCGCTGACCACATCATCCAGGCAGCGGCAGCAGCATATGCACATCCTGATATCTTGGGGACGGTTTTCTCTAATTTTTTTGGCAAATTCCGGATCGGCTATATTATAACGCAAGCCGCCTATAATATTGGCTTTGCCTTCAGCCAGAATCTTTTCCATAATATAGGGATCTGTTTCCCGGTAAGCTGTTACCACCGGAGCCGTAACCAGCTTTTTTACTTCATGGGATATCCAGGCAAAGTGTCCGTCCGGCACCCGCTTGATGGTCAACGGCACGGAACTTTCATGCCAGCCCATTTGCAGATTGTGCCAGGCCACACCGGCTTGATCCAGAATGACCGCTATTTTTTGGGCTTCCTCCAGTTCATTGCCCCCGGGCACATAATCAATCGGGGTCCAGCGGCAAAGGATGGGAAACTCTTCTCCGCAAACTTCCCTGATGCCGGCAATGATCTCCAATAAAAAACGGCAGCGGTTTTCAATACTGCCTCCATACTCGTCGGTGCGGTTATTCGTGGCCGGGGACATAAAGCGGCTGACGACCCCGCCCACACCGGCCATAATCTCCACCGCGTCCCATCCCGCGGCTTTAAATATCCGACTGGTATTCACAAACTGGGAGGTGAAAATCTTTATGTCATCCTTTGACATGGTCAGAAAGGGTTTCATATTTTTCACAAAATGAATGGGAGAGGGTCCCCAATGATCTTCCTGTTCATCGGGACTGCGGCGCCACCAGTGCACACAGCAAAGCTGGCCGGCCAGCAAGCCGTTATGCTTATGAACCGCCTCCGCCATCCTGGCCAATCCCGGAATTTGTTCATCGGAATAGGCTGCCGGGAAAAACGTTCTGCCTCTGGTGGGATCCTTGGGATAAGTATAAACCGTTTGGCAGATCAGGGCGGTTTCTCCCCGGGCCCTTTCTTCTATATAATTCAGGAGGCGCTGGGTGGGGCGGCAATTTTCGTCGGTATAACCGAGGCCCGGCGACATAGAAGTACTGATAAGCCTGTTTTTAAGGGTCAAAGAACCGACCTGGATTGGGGACATCAAATGGGGAAAGCCTGTCATGCGTCATTCCTCCCTGCTGATCAAAATTTATGAAAATGAAAAAATTTAGGATTTATCCGGGCATTTATCACCAGAACCATGCCGCGGTTTGAAAATCAATCATGATTGGTTTTTGAATTTTTCTTTATAGATTTCCTGCAATCTGTAGATACGTATTTTACCGGCGGCATCCATCGGTAAAACGCTGACAAAATCAGCATAGCGGGGTTTTTTATAGCTTGACAGGTACTCCCGGCAATGCTCCTGTAATTGTTTTAAGTTCATAGCGCAGCCCTCCCCCAATTGCACAACGGCCGCAACCGCTTCTCCGAGATGGCGATCAGGGATACCGAACACGACACAATTGACTACCGCCGGATGTTTGCGGATGATGTTTTCCACCTCCTGCGAAAAAACGTTTTCCCCGCCGGATTTAATCATATTCTTTTTCCGGGATACGAAATAGAAGTAGTCATATTCATCCCGCTTCATAAGATCGCCGGTATGAATCCAGCCGTCGGATGTGAGGCAGCTATCGGTAAGTTCCGGCTGATTATAATAGCCGCCCATAGCGGCCGGCCCCCGGGAAAGGCATTCCCCTACTTCGCCTACTCCCAGCTCACGGCCATCTTCATCTACAATCTTTAATTCGATAAAAGGCATGGGTTTGCCGATACTGGCAAGTTCGGGAACATCTTTTTCCACCATATCCAAAGTAAATATGAGGCTGGTGCCCAATCCGCTCTCTGTCTGTCCCCAGCCATATTTCATGCGGCAATTGGAAAATCCGGTGCAGATCCGTTTGATAATCTCCGGCGAAGTGTAACCGGCCGCGCTCTGCGCCAGCTTCACCGAGCTCAGATCATAGTCGGCCAAGCTTGGACAGTCCAGCACACGCAGATAAGTACTGGGAGGTAAGAACAATAAATAGGTCGCCCGTTCTCTTTCGATCAACGATAATATTTCATCCGGCTGTAAAGAATCACATATGATTAATGTCCCTCCCGCCGCCAGGGTGTAATTAAACCAGCTATGTCCCGCATGGTGATCCAGCGGACAGTGAATCAATACCACTTCGTCCGGATTGGCCCCGACGCCGCTTGAAATCATGCCCCCGAGCATTTGCGATATTTCGGCATAATGGCTACGCATCGCCCCTTTAGGCAAACCGGTGGTCCCACCGGTAAACTGGATACGGGAAGGAGCATCCTCATCTCGAAAAATCACCGGTTCACTTATATCGCCCAGGGCCGCCACCTTTTCCAGGCTGTAGGCACCTTCCGTCTCTCCCGCAGAGATTAAAAACTCTACCGTTTTTAAATTCTTTTTGATTTCCTGTACTTTAGGGGCTAGAAAATCGGCAAAAAACAGAGCCCGGCATTGGCTATTATAAACCAAAAATTCTATCTCCCGGGATATTACTCTGCTGTTGAGCGGAACCGCGACCGCCCCTATTTTTTGCAGGGCATAATAGACCTCAATTAAATAGTTGGAGTTCGGCAGTAAATAACCTGCTTTATCTCCCGGAACGATACCTAATGCCAACAAGCCATTGGCAATGGAGTTTACCTTTTGGTTTAAATCTTGATAGCTTATGCGCCGGTTCCGGCAAATAAGCGCTGTTTTCTGCGGATAGCGATTGGCGTTCAATAGCAAAAACTCCGCCACGTTATGATACGGCACAGCAAGTCCTCCTTTTCCTAAACATTGCCCTAGCACCGTTTTACAATTTACGAATGATTGCTTTTTCATAAAGCCGGGCGATTTCCGCTTCGCTCAACCCCAGATCGGTCAGTATATCGTCATTGTCCATGCCTACAGTCGGCGCCCCGCGCCAGACCCGGCCCGGATTATTTTTCAGTTTGGGAAAGACATTTACCCCTTTAATAGGTTCGCCGTTGACCTTTTTCCATTCCAGAAAAACTTCACGGGCCATATAATGAGAATGATTCGCCGCCATGGCATAAGTCATCACCCGGCTGCAGGGAACTCCGTTGGAGGCCAGGATTTTTTCCACTTCCGCCGCCGTATGGGTGTCGCAAAATTCTTGAATCTTCTTATCCAGCAGTTGTCCGGCCGGCGACTTCAAGATAATCTGATTGGTGTTGGCGGGAAACAATTCCGATCCGTATTCCAGCCCCAGAATAGGCAATCCGCTCTTCAGTACTCCGGTACCCAAAAAAATCAGGCATACCTCTTCTCCGTCTTTACATGGATAGTTGCCATAGCCGGCCACCTTGTTGCTGCGATTCCCCTCCCGGGGATAGACCAGACCTCCGCTCACGTACTCCATGGCCCGGGTCTGAATGCGCATGATAGCTTCATACTGAGCCACATCAATGCTTTCGCCCTGTCCGGTCGTTTTAGCTTTATATAAAGCGGCCAGAGAAGATCCTAAAGCAAAAAGAGCGGTGAAATAATCTGCTACCACCGGGAAAGCCGGGATGGGCGGCCGGTCAGGATAGCCATTGGTGTGCATCAGGCATCCGAAGGCTTGGGCTACGGGATCAAAGGAGGCCCGGGAAACATATTCCGGCACCCCATACTGCCCGAAGCCGGAGACGTGAATAATGACCAGAGCCGGGTTCTGTTTCCACAGCACCTGGTCGGATAATCCCCACTTGTCATATTGTCCGCCCCGGGAGGCCTCCAGAAAAACATCGGCCTCCTTGATGAGTTGTAAAAAAACTTCTTTGCCTTCCGGAGTGGGAATATTCAGGGAAATAGTCCTTTGATTGCGACGGTCCTGTTCACAGGGCCAGCCGGTGACCCGGGCGGTGTCAAAGGCCAAAGTGCTTTCGATCCAAATCACGTCAGCTCCTAATTCCGCATAAATCTGGGCGCAAAAAGGCCCGGCAAAGGATATAGCTGAATGAACCATTTTTATTCCTGCCAACGGGCCAAATTCAGGTACATCTGATCTCTTAGCCATTAAAATTCCTCCCCACAGATGAATTCGGGTCCGGTAAATCTGCCTTGAACTTAAGCCGGTAACCGAATGAAAAGATAAACCAACGCTCTGTAATCAATGTTTATAACCGGCTTTTTAGTAAAGCCGGTATAATTTTGTAGAGATCGCCGACTAAACCGTAATCCGACTGTTCAAAAATAGGCGCGTTGATATCTTTATTGACCGCTATAATAACCCGTGCCTTATTGACTCCCGTCATGTGCTGTATTTGTCCGGATATGCCCAAAGCCAGGTACATATCAGGCTTGATCATAGTGCCCGATACCCCGATGTACCTCTCCGGGCTCATCCACTTTTCCCCTTCGGCCAGGGGACGCGTACAAGCCACTTCCGCCTTCAATTGCCGGGCCAAGGCATAAACCATGGCCAGGCCTTCTTCTTTTCCGATGCCCCGGCCCACACCGACTACTCTGGCCGCTGCTGCCAAATCAACCGGTTCCGTGTCTCTGGCCCGACGTTCTAAAAGTTTTAGCCGGCAGCCGTCCTCTACCCAGGGGACTTCTGTTACAGTTCCCTGCCGGTTGCTGCCGTCTGCTGCCGCCTTGAATACCCCATTGCCCACGGTAGCTATGGCCATAGCGGACAGCGGTTTTTCCAACCGGATCGCCAAGCCGCCGTAAACCAGGCGGGCTATTTGTAAATCTCCGTTTTCACCGATGACAAATTGCATAGCGTCAGTGATAGCGCTGGTAGCGAATAGGGCAGCCAGGCGGCCGGCTACAACTTTCGTTCTCCTGCCGGCATTGAGCAGAAATAATTCCGGTCTGTGTTTTTCCAGCAACCCGGCTATGGTGCGCGTATAATCTTCCAGCATCTTATCTTCAGCTTTAAGTCCCAGCCAGTACACCTGATCTGCTCCCTGCTCAATGGCCTGCCGGGCGGTTTCTTCCCCTCCCAGGACCACAGCGGCAACGTTTTCTCCCAATTGACGCCCGCCGGCGCACAATTCCGCCAATGATGAAGCTTTATCCGCAAACACCCATATGTTTTTAAGCCGTCTCATGCTTTCACCTGCTTTACTTCAATTCTTTTCGGATATAGTCCAGAAATTCAGCGATTTTCGGTTCGGAGTCCCCTTCAACCAGAATCTTCTTTCTTGCCACCTGCTCCGGCGCTAAAGTGCTGACTTCCTCGACCCGGGGCCCGGCATGCCGGATTCCGATTTTATGCAGATCCCATTCCGTAACCGGCTTTTTACCTGCTGCCAGGATTTCTTTCATTCCCGGCAGACGGGTTACATTAATATCGGCAGTGACTGCTAATACGGCCGGCAAAGATAATTCCAGGGTTTCTATTTCATCTTCCAGGGTTCTTTCGATGATCAGCCGATCACCAGCGGGGGTTATCTTGCTCACCGCATTTATTACCGGAACTTGCAGCAGTTCCCCCAGCTGTATGCCAACTTGCTGGGCATAAAAATCGGACGAACCTTCACCGCACAATACCAGGTCAAAGCCTATATAAGCCACCGCCGCTGCCAGTACGGCAGCAGTCAGATGGGTATCCGCCCGTTTAAGCCGCTCGTCTTTCACCAGATATAAATCCTCGGGACCACGGGCGAGAATACTTTTTTTTAGTTTACTGTTTTCAATTTTCTGATCGCCCACAGTGAGGGCGGTAACACTGCCACCTACGGCTTCAACCAGCTGCATGGCAGCCTCCACCGCATTAAGATCGTACTGGCTCAGCTTCCATTCCGCATTAGCGAAAGACAAGCTTCCATCTTGGTTAATTTCTATATTTGCTTCTTCCGGTACGATTTTATAGCATACAATGACTTTCATTAATTCTGGCCTCCCCCTATGATTTATTTAAACCATGCTCTCGTACAAGGCTTCTATATATAAGGCCGGCCATAAGCGGATGCTTATTTGTGTTTCTTCAGAATGGCTCTGCCGGCAACATGGACCATGATTTCATTGGTGCCGCCGCCTATGCGGTGCATGCGGGAGTCTCTCCAGAAGCGGGAAACACGATGTTCCGCGGTATAGCCGATTCCGCCGAAAATCTGCATGGCATCATCGCATACTTCAAAAGCCGCTTCGGAACAGTATAATTTGGCCAGGGCCGATGAAATGCCGATATCCAGGTTATTGTCTTTTTCCCAGGCGGTCTTATAAACGATGTTCTTCATATTCTCTAGCTTGATCGCCATTCTTACAATCTTTTCCTGGATAAGTTGGAAAGAACCAATCGGTTTGCCGAACTGCACCCGCTGATTGGCATAGGCCACGGCGTCATTATAGGCGCCTTCCGCCATTCCCAGCGAACTGGCAGCGATAATCAAGCGTTCCACCTCAAAATTTTTCATGAGCTGAATGAAACCATAGCCGTCTTTTCCCATTAAATCTTTCTCCTCCACCACCACATCCTCCAGGTAGACGTCGCACAAGGTGCTCATTCTTATTCCCACCTTTTGCATATGCTCAATTTTAATTCCCGGAGAATTCATGGGCACAAGCCACATGGAAAATTGATGCTTGGGATCAGAGGGATTTTCCGTACGGGCCACACACATAATATAGGGGGCCCTGTCCGCATTGGTAATAAAGCATTTATGCCCGTTGATGACAACTTTGCCGTCACCGCGGCGAACAGCCGTGGTGGCAATGGCACTGTTGTCGGAGCCTGCCTGAGGCTCAGTGATTCCCAAGCAAAAAGCATTTTGGCCGGTTGTCAGCAATTCATGCATGATAATTTTCTGTTGTTCCGGGCTGCAAAAAGATAAGGCATCGTCGACTTGCAGAGCGTTGCTCAGCATGCTGTGACCGACTCCCAGGCTGGATAATAATTCACCGATAAGAACCATGGTGGTAACATCGACCGGCGTACCGCCGTACTCTTCAGGAATACCGATCATAATGAAGCCGCTTTCTATTAAAGCTTCCTGCAGCTTAGTCAGAGGGAGGCATTTTTCATCGCATTCCTTGATATAATTCTCCGGTACATTTCTTTCGACCAGCTCCCTGATGCTTTCCAGCAGTAATTCCTGTTCTTCCGTTTTTCTAAAATCCATAACCACTGCCCCTTTCTGGCTTTTTACTTTTTATGGCTTATTGCGATATTAAGCAACAACTGTGCCATATAATTAAGGAAAAGCGAAAAGGTCAAGCCAAGGTACTATTTAAAGGAATCGGAGTCATACTTTAACCTTTATCGGGAGATTTACGAACAGTTGATCATGAGGTGGGCAAAATAAATATTGGACACATGATGTCAAGTATTTTGACATCATGTTGTTATATTTTACACGGTTCAAAATTTAAAAGCAGTGGAGTGTTTCTACACCGGGCCATTCTTTCCAACTTATCCATCAGTGCATTTAAAACCAGCGTGCCAAAAATATTGTATTTAACAGTTCTACTTTTTACATCCATTTTTCGGATTATTTGCATAATCTTTGCGTAATTTTTCCCTTGATTTAACAGGGACACTGTATAATTGTTTCGAACTGTTGTACAAGGCTCGGGAGGGTAATAACCGCTCCCATATAAAAAGGCGGGAGGAAATTACAGTATGAAAAAAAAGATTTTTGCATTGTTACTGTGTCTGGCCCTGTCTCTATCGACCCTGGCAGCCTGTGCGCCCACCACGCCGCAGCAGAGCGGCCTGAACCCGGCTTCCCAGCAGCTGGCCGCAAAGATCCCCAAGTACATGTTCCTATTTGTAGGCGATGGCATGAGCCACGTCCAGGTGAACGCCGCCCAGGTTTACCGGGGCAACAACACTTCCGGCGAAGTCGCCACCAAGAATCTCAACTTCGCGCAGTTCCCGATTGCTGGCGTTGCAACCACCCATGACTCCACCTCGTTTTGCCCTGATTCCGCCTCCACTGCCACTTCGGTTGCCACAGGCGTCAAGACCCACAGCGGCGTGATCGGACTTGGAGTGGATAAAAAGACCGTTGCTCCGAACATATGCGAGCAGCTCAAGGAAAAGGGCAAAAAAATCGGCATCATTTCCAGCGTTACCATCAATCATGCGACCCCGGCAGCTTTCTATGCCCACGTTGCTTC
Organism: Syntrophomonas sp. UBA4911; assembly: GCA_002398105.1. Classification (GTDB taxonomy): domain Bacteria; phylum Bacillota; class Syntrophomonadia; order Syntrophomonadales; family Syntrophomonadaceae; genus UBA4844. The sequence continues at coordinate 1,104 of DHCD01000013.1, read as the reverse complement.
GAGAAACGATTACTATGACATCGCCATGCAGATGGCCGACAGCGGCTTTGATTATTTCGCCGGCGGCTCCATAAACCAGGCTACGGGCAAAGATGAGGATAAACCCGATGCATACGGCATCATGGAAAGCAAAGGCTATAAGGTGATCAAAACCAAGGCTGAGATTGAGGCACTCGGCAGTTCTTCCGGCAAGGTTTACGCGGTCAGCCCGGTGCTCCAGGACTCCGGTGCGATTCCCTATACCATTGATTCCCCGCCGGACAGCGTCTCCCTGGCCGATTTTGTAAAGAAGGGCATTGATGTTCTTGACAATGAAAAAGGGTTCTTTTTGATGGCGGAGTCCGGTAAGATTGACTGGGCCTGTCACGCCAACGACGCGCTGAGTACCATCACCGACGTACTCGGTTTCGAGGAAGCGATCCAGGTCGCAGTCGATTTCGCCAACCAGCATCCCGACGAGACGTTGATCCTGGTGACCGGCGACCATGAGACCGGCGGCATGACCATTGGCTACGCGGCAACCGGCTATGACACCGCGTTCAGCATCCTGAAAAATCAAAAAATGTCCTATATCGCCTTCGACGAGCTGATCGGAGAAATGAAGGAATCTAATCCCAATCTCAAGCTAAGCGACGTGCTGCCCATAATCAAGGAAAACTTCGGATTAATTCCGCCTTCCGACGAGGCTGCCAAGGACGAGGCCAATAAGGCGTTTGTTTTGACCGAGTACGAATATAATAAGCTGAAAAACGGCTTTGCCGAGTCCATGAAACCTGAAGAAAAGCGTTCCCAGGATGAAAACGCGGCTTTGCTCTACGGTACCTACGATCCCCTTTCCGTGACGCTGACGCATATCATCAACAATAAGGCCGGTATCGGCTGGACCTCCTACGCGCACACGGGTACCCCCGTGCCGGTCTATGCTTACGGTGCAGGCGCCGAACTGTTCAGCGGCTCCTATGACAACACTGATATTTACAAGAAGATGGCCGCGGCGTCAGGTATATAAACAGCGCTTTCCCTTTCCCCAAGCTATAATATCTTCTGAAAAACGGACCGGGATTTATTTCGGTCCTCTTTAAAAGCAATCTGGTGATAAGTCAA
>DHCD01000005.1 GCA_002398105.1 Syntrophomonas sp. UBA4911 | reverse complement strand
TGGGTTTAAGCAGGGCGATAATGTCACTGCGTTAATAAAAGCCATCAATGTAGTATTTGTCAAATAAACCCGGTGGCACAGAAAAGGGGCGTTTTATTATGCCATCAACGAATGGTATAGCAAAGCGCCCTTTAATCCACCAACTAATAGTTTAGCATTGTGTAAATAGTTTAAAAACCATCCTTTCAGGCAAGAATTCATAGGCTTTTTTACCTCATTTAGCCTTTTGCTTCGAAGTTCTCATGCATTTGCAATTTTTTTACCATATTCAATTGCGTCCAGCTGCCGCTCTTCATTGGGATTCCATTGATTTCTGAAGCCTTCATCAATTATTTCGAAACCTGCATCACCTAATAATTCATTTATCACTTTAGTCGATTCGCCGCTCCAGCCATAACAGCCAAAAGCCGCCGCTTTCTTATTTTTGAATTTAAGTTCTTTCATCAAATGTAAAAAGCCAGCGATTGAATGCAGAATGCTTCTGTTGATTGTAGGCGAGCCAATAACGACCTGCTTGGATTTAAAGACTTCGGTTATCAGATCGTTCTGATCACTTTTGGAAAGATTAAATACTTTTACGACCACGGCAGGGTCGGCCAGTTCTATTCCCAGCGCAATCTTCTCCGCGATTTTTTTCGTGCCGTTCCACATGGTATCGTAAATAATGGTTATCTGATTTTCCTTATAATCGTTAGCCCATTGCGAATAGGCTTCCACGATTTGCATCGGCTTGTCTCTCCATATAACACCATGACTGGTGGCAATGATGTCAATTGCCAATTCTAATGATCGGATTTCCTCCAATTTTTTTCTGAGCACCTGGCTAAAGGGAGCCAAAATATTGGCATAGTATTTTATGGCTTCTTTAAACAAATCACCCTGATCCACCAAATCGTTGAATAATCTCTCACTAGCATAATGTTGACCGAAAGCATCATTACTAAACAGTATATTGTCCTTGGTCATATAAGTAGCCATGCTGTCCGGCCAATGCAGCATGGGCATTTCCACAAAAATAAGTTCTTTGCCATTGCCTATATCCAGCTTATCTCCGGTTTTAACCGTTTGAAAATTCCAATCTTGATGATATTGACCTTTCAGCGATTTTACCGCGTTGGCAGTACAATAAATAGGAGTATTGGGAATATGCTTCATCAAGGCAGTCAGAGCTCCACTGTGATCCACTTCACCGTGGTTGATGATGATGAAATCAATCTGATTCAGGTCAATTTCTCTGGTTAAATTAGCTACAAATTCTTTTGCAAAAGGCATCCAGACAGTATCAACCAGAACATTTTTTCTCTCCTGTATCAAATAGGAATTATAGGTGGATCCATGGTGGGTTGAAAGTTCATACCCATGAAATCTTTCAAGCTCCCAGTCAACTTTTCCGACCCAATGGACATTATTCTTTATCAGTTTTTTCATGAAAACCTCCATTCCCAATGCCGGCATTCATAACGTACATTTAATTATGTCCTACATCAGCTTTAAGGATTTACTATCCGTTTGCTTTTTTAACCCACCCAATTCTTTAATCAATCTGGTTTCTCTTTCTTAACGCCCGAGTTTCAAATAATTAACTTATTCTTCCGCTTCAAACATATCTTTACCCGCACCGCAGATGGGGCAAACCCAATCATCAGGAATATCCCGGAAGGAAGTACCCGGCGCGATACCACCATCAGGATCGCCTATTGCCGGATCATAAATATAGCCGCAGACGCTACAAACATATTTTTTCATGTGATAAACCTCCAATCTAAAAATAAAGGGGACGGGTTTTGCGATTTACATCCTTATTGATTGTATTATAGATTATTTCTGCAGTTTTTTCCTTCATCTGCTTCGTTTAGTTCTAGAACGTCTGCCAACTCCACATTAACCACTAAGGGAACTCTGTTAAACAAAGTATCCATTGATTACATTTTTACTATTCAGTCTTTTCTGGTCTTTGCCAGACAAAAAAGCCCCTCTGCAAAGAGGGGGACAACATATTAATCAATTTATATAAGTTTTGATGTGCCAATCGTTGTGTCGCCGGCTGTGCATGCATAAGAATACACCCGGATACATAGGGATTATATTTTTTATCTATCTGCCCATTTGTTTTCTCTTCCAATAAGAAAGCCCCGATAAATCAGGGCTTCAGAATGCTTTTTATGGTGGGCCGTACAAGATTCGAACTTGTGGCTTCTTCCGCGTCAAGGAAGCACTCTCCCTCTGAGTTAACGGCCCACAGGACGATATTTATTATAACCTTATCATTACCAGAAATCAATAGGATAAGGAGGGCACGGGTTCATTACAATATCTGCCCCATATCCTTTAAAGTTTAAGGCTTTTTAAAAATACCGGAGATTGAAGCCCACTAATTTAGTGGGGTTTAATTGCTATTCTGTCTGACTATCTGCGTAAATTTTCATCGCCTCTGCAAGGAATTGGGAAAGTCCTTTCCCATATTGGTCTACGTTTTCAGTAAATCTTATGTCTGTGATATACATTTGACCGACTCCGGCAAATGCTTCCAGTGTATACTGATAGCCAAAGTTCTTATTAAAGTGCCGATACATCTTTTCCATGGCTTTTTGCGCAGTATCCGAAGCTGGATTTTCATTTCGGATTGTAGCCAACTCGGTAAACAGATGATCCATTCCTTTCGCAATAGAGTCTTTTTCCTCCATAGTCAGCGATGATATATGGGCATTGCTTTTATCCACGGCTTCATCGCCCCAAAGGCGGCGAGCCTCCTCCTCATAGGGATTGTTATTCATATCAAAACCACCAAATTTTTCAGTTAGGCTCATTGTGATTTCTCCTTTCATTGATTTCATGGATCTGTTAAGCGTATCAAGCATTGTCTCAATACGCTTTTTCTCATGCAGAAGATATTTTTTCTGCAGTTGAAATGCTTCTTCTCTATTAAAAGAAGAGCTGTTAAGCAATTTTTGAATTTTGGCCAAAGGGAAACCGCATTCTCTAAAAAATAGAATCTGCTGCAGCTTATCCATATCTTCCTCTGAATATTCACGATAGCCATTTTCTTTATTTCTGTTGGGACGAAGCAGATTGATAGCATCATAATGATGGAGCGTGCGCACGCTAATACCAGTTAATTTTGCTACTTCCTTTGCGTTCATGGGTGTTTCCCTCCTTTCAAAACTGATTCTAAACTATTACGTTACGTCATGGTCAATATCTTTTTATTATTTTTTAGTGCAACATAAGAATCGGACTGAAAAAGATGCCCGATTACATCCTTTTTCAGCCCGATAATCTTGGATTAATGATCGGTAAAAAGATTTTTTGAGTTGGCAGGGCGTTGCCGTATAATAGCCACCATAAATTAGAATTTACTTCAGAAAATATCAAGCAGCCTTAAAATTACGATAACTACACCAATCCCAAAAAGCGTTCCAAAAATAACTTTATTATTCTTGGCCATCCATTTGGGAAGGAAAATATCAAAGCCTATCTCATAATCATCGGTATATTTTTCCCCCACAACCGTCAACGGACATCTCCAGCCAAACAACAGAAGAATCAATCCTTCCGCCACGACCAGCCCAATGGCAATAAAGGTATATACATTGATCTTATCCAATATACCTGCCAACAGGATATAGAAAATCACTAAGACAAAGAATGCCCAGATGATTGTATGAATCAGTTTTATACATAGCAACTTCTTACTCATTTTTTCCTTCTTTATCAATAGTGTTAAATTCCTGTTCGTCTGTCTATGACAACAAGCCTTTTCTCTATAATACCATTCTCTGCTTGACAGAAAAATACATGCCTTCCTTGGCGGGAAGACATGCCTTTTTATGCTGAGCCGTACCAGATTCGAACTTGCGGCTTCTTCCGCGTCAAGTAAGCACTCCTGGATTCTCTCTTTTTTACCGCCCCTAACAACTGTCTCATCTAGAGGCATAGTTCCGTTTCCGATTAAATATAGATTAAGTAAAAAAAGCTAAATGGAATGAGGCAGCTATGATTTTCATATTAGTAATGCGCAAACGAACCGCAGGTTTCTACCTGATCTTCTTTATGTTGGTCATGGTTTTGCTGATAACTACCTCCTCCCTTGCTCTACATCCCAATATGGATAATTGGAAGCAGGAAAAGATCGTGGTGGATAAAATAAAAACCGATAAAAAGGTTGTTGCCCTTACCTTCGATGATGGTCCTGACCCCCAGTTTACTCCAGTATTGCTGGATGTACTTGAAAAGCATAAAGTCCAGGCCACTTTTTTTGTAATGGGCCAGCGATCGGAATCCCACCCGGAAATTCTAAAAAGAATGGCTGCCGAAGGTCACGAGATCGGCAATCATAGTTACAGTCATCCTGATTTTAATAAGATCAGCAAAGAGATTCAGCTTGATGAGATAACCCGAACTACGAATATCATCAAACGTCTTACCGGGCAAAATCCTGTTTTATTACGTCCACCGGGAGGATATCTTTCCTATGACCTGGTGGCGATGACTAAGAAGGAAAAAATGACGATAGCCTACTGGACCTATCAGCAGGACAGTAAAGATTGGCGTAATGGGGTAAAGGCGCCGACCATTGCCAAGAATGTAATAAAAAATATCCAGCCCGGGCAGATTATTATCTTGCACGATGGCTGCCCCAACGGTATGCAGACCGCCAAGGCTACCGATATGATAATTTCCCGTTTGCAGGAAGAAGGCTACCGCTTTATGACTATGAGTGAGCTAATTAAATTGGAAACCAGTAATAAAGAAACATCAGCTACCATAAAAATGTAAAAAAGCGCAATAGGGGGGTCGGTTTATTATGCCGAAAATCTTCGGTTTCTATGAACTGCCCGCCAAGGCTAGACTTATCCTCATCGGTATGGTAGCCTTGGTGGTCTTGGTCAGTAGTGTAGTGTATGTGCAGGCTTATCATCGGGTTAAGCCGATCTACGAAGTCCCTACCGATAAGAAAGTAGTAGCACTGACCTTTGATATAAGCTGGGGTAATAAGACCCCGATGCCGATAATTGAAATTCTTAAGGAAAATAAGGTAAAATGCACTTTTTTCCTTTCCGGCCCCTGGGTTAAGCAATATCCTGAAATAGCCCAACGGATTAAGAAAGACGGGCATGAAATCGGTAGTCACGGCTATCGCCATATTAATTTGAGCAACCTCAGTAAGACTGAGATTAAAGAAGAAGTGATGAAGGCCCACAAGAATATCAAAGAAGTGACTGCAGTTGACGCCAAACTTATCAGGACGCCTAACGGCGATTATAACGACCAGGTAATTGAAGCCATTCATGAATGCAATTATGAAGCTATACAATGGAGTACCGATTCCCTGGATTGGATGAACCCGGGGACCAGCACTATCATTGAGCGGGTCAGCAAACGCGCTCACCCGGGAGATATTATCCTTATGCATGCCAGCGATACCTGCAAACAGACTCATGAAGCTCTGCCGACAGTAATTAAAAACCTGAAGCAACAGGGCTATACCTTTGTAACCGTCTCCGAATTGCTTAAGGAGACTGAAAAAGCAAAGAAATAAATACCCCAAATAAAAAGAAGCCATTTAAGGACTCCACTTAAACGGCTTCTTTTTATTCGTTGTCGTCTTTACCCTCATTACCTTCCTCAATATGCTCAAGGCCGATATCTTTGAGGATTTGGTCAATCAGCTTCTTATCCATGCTATCACCTCCTTCTGAGCAAAAGCAACTTAACCATACATTATTATTATATCACAATAATTACATTGCGTTAATGTCTTTTTTGAAAATATTGTAACTGGCGGTTATCCCTCCGGGGAGGAATCATGCCCATTGTCATCATAAGCACAAGCTGCTGTCTGGTATACTTGTCCCTCTTCGGTCTCATCCTCCCGCTTAAGTAAATGGCGCGGTATTTTGTCAACCGGCTCCAGCACCGGGATGGACTTCCCGTTGGCTGCCCCCAGCTCCTTAAATTTCCGGGCTGTGGGCAATACCCGGTATTCCATGGAGCCGACTGCCCGGTTATAAGCGTCGATAGAACGTTCCAGCCCTTTTCTCAAATCGCTAAAATAATTGGTCATTAAACTGAGACGATTATAAAGAGTTTTGCCCAGTTCGCTGATCTGCACAGCGTTTTCGGCAATGCTCTCCTGGCGCCAGCCATAGGCCACTGCCAGCAAAAGAGCTATTAAGGTGGTAGGAGTGGCCAAAATCACTTTTTGCTGGGAGCTATACTCTATCAGAGCCGGATCCTGCTGCAACGCCGCACTGAAAAAAGACTCCCCGGGCAAAAATAATACTACGAATTCGGGGGCAGGTTGGAACTGTTCCCAGTAATTTTTACTGGCCAATTGATTAACCTGAGTCCGTACCTGGCGAGCGTGTTCTTTCAGATTATGCCGACGGACCTCCTCATCCCCAGTTTCAATGGCCTCCAGATAAGCCAGTAAAGGGGTTTTGGAGTCAACTACTATAAAGCGTTCGCCGGGCAGCCTGACCAGCATATCGGGACGCTGCCTGCCCTCTTCCGTATCCAACGATTGCTGCTGGTAAAAGTCGCAGTGTTCCACCATGCCTGCCATTTCCACCACCCGTCTAAGCTGGATCTCTCCCCATCTGCCTCTTGTGTTAGGCATACGCAGAGCCTTTACCAGTTGGGCGGTTTCTGCCTGCAGCTGCACCTGAGTGCGAGCCATGGATTTGACTTGCTCACTCAGGCCTGCATAAGCTGAGCTGCGCACATTTTCCAGTTCTTTTATTTCCCGGTCAACTCTAGCCAGAGATTGCTGCAAAGGTTCAACCAAGTGATTGATGGCTTGCTGGCGCTTTTCCAAGTCGCTTTGGGCTCCTGCCTGATATTTTTCCAAAGAAACCTGAGCCAATTCCAGAAAAGCTTGATTATTGGTCTGCAGGGCCTCGGCCGAAAGCGCCTTAAAAGCTGCCAGCAGATTTTCCTGAGCTTTATCCAGCAAAACCACTTTTTCTTCAACCAGGCGTTGCTCTTCCTGTATCCTGGTCTGCAATTCGCTCTGTTTTTCGCGTAGTTTGGCGTTTTCCTCCATCAATTGCACTATCTGCTGTTCCCGGTTGGCTACGGCCGCTTCCAGTCCGGGAATCTGACGGTTTTTCTCTTCCGCGGCGGCCCGGGTTTGCTGCTCATGTTTTAATTCCTCCTGCAATTGCCCCATACGGCGGCTAAGCTCATCCTGCTCAGCATTTAGCTGAAGGATATAGCTTTCCCGGCTCTGCAGCCTTTCTCTCAAAATGGCTTCTTCAGCCATCCGCTCACTTAACTCCCGGGTATGGCTAACCTCCCATCTGCCTTTTATTACCCCATAGCATATGGAGGCTCCCAGTAATGCTCCCAGCCCCAGCCATATAAGATTGATCATATCTAACTGCATGAAAAAACCTCACTACGCCAAACTTGACAAATTTTCATTTCTTACCTGATTTTACAGGCATCCCTGATACATAGCAAGCTTTAGACTACTAATACTAAACCAGGACCAGGTATTGGAGAGATGCTCCCGGATAAGTCTAGACCGATTTGGATAACTCAAAGACAGGAAGGATAGTTATATGTTGACCCGCGATGGGGTTATAGCCCGATTCATATGGTGTCTTTGCTTTTATTTTGTCTCCGCTACCGGCATGGTTCACGGAGGTGTAGCCAGTATTTGCGGAATACTGGCTACGGTGCTTCTGACCAGCGCTCTGCTCCATTATTCCCCCCTGGTAGAATTTCTGACCATTAGAGCTGAAAAAATGCAGCGGAAGAAGAACTGATCCCCTGCCGGTCTATATTATAGCCGGTTGGTATTAACCCAGCCGTCATCTTCAAACTTATAGCTTTCAAACCGATCGGCGGGAAGATTCATATCCGGCCAGCGGTTCTTAAGTATATATTCCAGTTTCCCGGAGGAATTTTTCTCCAGCACATATTTCAGGGTTGCTATCCCCTCTTGATTTTTTATGGTGAGGTAAAATTCATTTCCCCGATCGCCTCTATAGTCATAGGGGAAATAGATGGAATCAGGCTGGTAATCACCCTCAGAATATGCCTGGTGCTCCAGATTCAAGAAATCCTGCAGTATTACCTGTTGATCCAATAACGGTTCCGGTAATTGCGGTTGGGAATCGGGAATATTGCGGAAAAGTATTGCGGCCCCAAATACAACCAGGGCAATATAAATAACCCGGCGCCAGTTCACTTTACTCCCCCTATGCCTTAATTAATAAGGCCCGGATAATTCTACCCGGGCCGTAAATGTTTTTGATTTAGTCCAGTTTATCCAGCATTTCCAGTACCATGTCAAAAAAATAGGCTATATCGTCTCGATCATTGATGCCTGCTTTGAATCCTATTTCCGGGAACCTGCCGCTGCCATTGATTTTAACGTTTACCATATACATGGCCTGATCCATGTCCTCTTCAAGATGCTCCAGGTCTATATCATCCCATTCATCGTCCAGTACATCTTCATTATCTATCGGGCGCTGATGAGCGTTTATTTCTTCACCATTATCAATTATCTGGGATACTATCCACATTACGTCGGTGGTACTTATTTCCAGTTCCTCGCTAAGCTGTATGATTTCGTTGGCTACTGGTGTAATTTTCAGTAAATCCGAGAGATTTACCGGATCCCCTTTGCCCCACTTCTTTTTCATTAGCATCACCTCCGTATCTATTTGCCGCAACCTGGAACTATTCAATTGTACGCTTTTTGCTTAACTGGCAAGGCCGTCCTCATGCTTCAAACGTATACAGTAAATTGTACTCCTGTTACCTAGATTATATGTGAACTACAACCCAAAAAACAACAGTAGTAGTTTTCCAAATAATCAAGCCGAATGCTACAGCATCAACAGGATAAGATTGTACCATAAAGATACCCTGGCTGCAAGATAGCTCTCCTATTTATATCCTGGTAGAGTTATAATCTATATGCAACTTTTTCAATAATAATATTTTTTATGTAACGGAGGCTGCCGATTGATCAGAACATTAAAGTTACTGGCCATTGGTTTTACTATGCTCCTGCCAATAATGGTCTTTTACGGTATATTTAAAAATATATTCAATACTCCCGGCTTCTTGTTACTTTACCTGCTCATATTGGGAGCTGATTTTCTCATTATTACTGTCATTAAAAAGTACAATGATCAAAGGAAGTGTTAAGTTATGCCAGGCGACAAAAAGCCTAATATAATTATTGACGCCAATAACAAGATTCAACTGATCCTGGGTGATTTTACCCGGAGAAAATTCCAAAAAATCACTGCTGCCCTGATGGATAAAAAGACTGCTTTAATCTCACTGGGAGCAGGTGTTCTGGCTGGAATAATACTATCCTTCTTAAAATAAATAACTCAAAGCCCTATTCCCGGTATTGTTCCATCCAATCTTTGCGGGCGTCTGCACGGGCTGGCGGTATCATAGGCGCAACCATTTGCTTGAGTTGCATCCGATTCTCGCAGACAAATTCCTCCAATTTTTCCTGGGAAAAAGTTTTGTCATGACGCCCAACCTTAATGGTTACGCAATAATTGCTCTGCAAATAAAAAATAAGCTCCACCGCAGCGTCGGTCTGGCCCTCATGAAATCGGGCTGCTCCCGCTGCTTTATTACGATCCACCATACGAAAGTTTTCTATTGCTATAAGCTGCAAATTTACTCACCTCATTATGGGTTTAGGGATAACTTCGACAACTGAATTCTCATTCCTGCCCTATTGGTTTGACTGATAGTATTCTTTTAGACTGACTTCATCAGATTAGAAGCCAACTTCTCCTGATATGTTATCAGCAGATGCGGGGAACATGTTCTCCCTCCAGGGTAGCCAGTATCCGTTCAGCTCCCAGTTCGGTTGTAATCAGAACCAGTCCTGCCGGTTGGGCTCTCAATTCACCGATTATGGCTGCTGCCTGGCATTCGGCAATACTGTGCAAAGTTTCCAGCACAGCAGCAGATTTTTCCGGAGCGGTAAATATCACCATTTTACCTTCATTGGCCATATAAAGGGGATCCATTCCCAACATGTCACAGGCGCCTCGAACCACCGGGGAAACCGGGATATCTTTATCCCGTACTATTATACCCAGGTTGGATTGGACGGCTATCTCGTTCAAAACGGTGGCCAGTCCGCCCCGGGTGGGATCCCGCATACAGCGGATATCAGCCTTATATGGCGCCAGTTTCCGGCCTATAGCATAGAGCGGGGCACAGTCACTGCTTACCGGGGTGGAAAACCGCAGGCCTTCACGCTGAGCCAAGATACTCAGGCCATGGTCACCCATAGTCCCGGTTACTATAATATGGTCGCCTTCCCGGATCTGCTGCGGGCGGTAATCAATCCCTGCGGGTATCAGCCCGATACCGGTGGTGTTTATAAAAATGCCATCGGCACTTCCCTTTTCCACCACTTTGGTGTCACCGGTTACTAATTTGACCCCGGCCAAGGCAGCCGTTTGCGCCATAGAAGCTGCAATCCGGCGTAAATCAGCCAGGGGCAGGCCTTCTTCAATAATCATAGCCACCGAGAGGTAAAGGGGGCGGGCTCCGCAGGCTACCAGGTCATTAATTGTGCCGCAGATGGAAAGCTTGCCTATATCTCCTCCGGGGAAAAATATGGGGGTAATGACAAAAGAGTCGGTCGACATAGCTATCCGGCCCGCAGGCAGATCAAGCAGAGCACCGTCCAGCATGCTCTCCAGATATTCATTGCTCCAGGCGGCTTTAAAAATCTCGTCGATCAACTGCTGACTCATTAAGCCGCCACTGCCGTGAGCCATTAATATTCGCTCCGCTTTCATTAAATATTTCCTCCCTTTGCACGATGCTGAATGAGACGTGACAAACTTTTCCCTCTCCGCTTTTTCCGCATTTAAAAGGGCCCTCTCAGGTTATTCGGTAGCGATAATAAGCGGCGCAGGCTCCTTCATGAGAGACCATACAGGGACCAACCGGATTTAGGGGGGTACAGGGTTGGCCAAACAGAGGGCAGGCAGGTGGAGTAATCCTGCCCCTCAGGACCTGTCCGCAGGCGCAGCCTTTTATCGGTATATCTTCATACTCAGGTATATCGAACTTACGCCGGGCGTCCCAGTCTTCATATTCACGGTTAAATTCCAGGCCGCTGTTTTCAATAAAGCCCAATCCCCGCCAGCGGGCTCCTACGGGCCTAAAAACCCGTTTTATTGTCTCCTGGGCCACCCGATTCCCTTCCGGTTTTACCACCCGTTTATATTGGATCTGAGCCTGAGCTTCACCTTTACGAATCTGCTGCAGCAGCATTACAATCCCTTCAAGAATATCCCTGGTCTCAAAGCCGGTTACTACACAGGGCTGGTGGTATTTTACCGCCAGGCTGAGATAGGGCTTCAAACCTATCACAATAGAAACATGCCCGGGACAGATCAAGCCATCCACTTTAATGGCAGGGTCGGCGAAGATAACCTCCAAGGCTGGAGGGACCGCCTTGTGTAATGAAAAAACGGAGAAGTTTTTCAACCCTTCCCGTCTGGCCTGCTCGACGGTAACAGCCACGACCGGAGCTGTAGTTTCAAAGCCGATACCCAGAAATACTACCTCCAATCGCCGGTTCTGCCGGGCTATAGCCAGAGCATCCAGAGGCGAATAAGCCACCCGTACATCTGCCCCCCGGCTGCGCGCCTCCTGCAAAGAGCTGTTGTTGCCCGGCACCCGCATCATATCGCCGAAGGTAACCAGGGTGATGCCCGGCCTCTCCGCCAGGTCAATAACTGCATCTATATCACCCTGGGCGGTTACACAGACCGGACAGCCCGGACCTGATAACAATTTCAGGTTACCCGGCATCAGATTACGGATTCCACTTTTAGCGATAGCCATGGTATGGGTTCCGCAGACTTCCATCAGGGCAATATCCCGGGATTCAGATTGAATATCCTGCAGCAGGGAGCTGACATATTTATTATCATTATTTAAATTCAACTGGACTGCAACTCCTTAAGCAATTTCATGGTCTCATCGGCAACACCGGCATCAATGATATCCATGGCAAAACCGGCATGCACCAGGACATAATCACCGGTTTTTACATCCGGGACCAGCTGGATGCTGATGTCGACCTGATTGCCGTCAACATCTACCCGGGCCATCTGCTCATCCAATATTTTAAGGATTTGGGCTGGAACTCCCAGACACATCAGTCAATCACCTCGCTTGCTATTACGGCCTGACCCAGCGCTATGCCCCCATCACCCGGCGGCACCTGCTGGTGATAATAAACTTCAAATCCGCTGGCCTCCAGGAATTCTAGCAGACCGCTGGAAATAATATCATTATGAAACACTCCGCCGCTTAAAACGACCCGGTTTAATCCTGTGTCATCGCGCACCCTTCTCAGCGTCTCCAGAAACATCCGGATTACGGTCTGGTGAAATCTATAAGCAATGGCCTTCATCGGCAGGTCCTTTTCCATATCCGCCAGCAGTGCCGGCCACATAGGGAGAGGGTTCATAATCCACATTCCCTGCTCTCTTACGATATCATAATTGTAATAGCCATCCGCCTTAAGCCCGGCTGCTGCCTCCAGTTCAATCGCCGCCTGTCCTTCATAGCGGTTGACGGCACATACATTGAGAAGCGCGCCCACCGCATCAAAGAGCCGGCCGCAGGACGAAGTCATAATTTCCTTGCCTCCGGCCAAACGATTGAGCAGCAAATCGCTTTCCTCATCTTTAAGCTCCGGCAGATATTTGGCAGCCGCTTTTCGGGCCCGGCTTTCGCCCAGGGCGGCAATAAGATATACCATAGCCATACGGTAAGGTTTTTGGGCGGTAACATCTCCCCCGGGCAGAGGCAGGTAGTGCAGATGCCCCCGGCGCTCAAAACTGCGGTAGTCTCCCTGCAGTATTTCGCATCCCCAGACGGCGCCGTCGGTTCCCCATCCAGTGCCATCACATATCAAACCCAGGGTCTCTCCGGCAAGTGCGTTTTCCGCCATAACCGCCGCCATGTGGGCATGGTGATGCTGAACCGCTATTTTTTTCAGCCCCTTCTGTTCCTTGGCCCAACGGGTACTTTGATAATCGAGGTGCAGATCGTGGGCAATAATCTGCGGCCGTACATCCAGCATTTTTTGGAAGCGTTCTATCCCATTGAGGAAATTTTTATAGTTCAGATAATGGTTCAAATCTCCCCAGTGCTGGCTTAAAAATGCTTCTCCCGCTCTGGTAATACAGAAGGTGTTTTTCATTTCTCCTCCCACTGCCAGTACGGACTGAGGACGCTCGGGGATGGGAATTCCCAGAGGGACAAAGCCGCGGGCCCGGCGGAAATAATGCGGGGTATGGTTTTTACTTACCTTCATCACCGAATCATCACAGGGGTTGTATATATCCCGATTGTGAATCAGAAAATAGTCGGCTATGGCAGCCAGTTTATTCAATGCTTCCTCATTAGTGGTTATAAGCGGCTCATCACTTATATTGGCACTGGTCATAATCAAAAGATCAAGATCATCATCAAACAGGAGATAATGCAGCGGAGTATAAGGGAGCATAACTCCCAGGGTATTTAACCCGGGATGAATCAGGTTCATATCCAATTCCGGATGCTGCCTGCTGGTAAGTATTACGATAGGAGCCTGGGGAGAACTCAGCCAGCTTTCCTCCGCCGGGCTTATCCAAGCGTATTGGTGCGCCGTTTTGAGATCCCGGGCCATTACCGCAAAGGGCTTGGCATCGCGGCGCTTTCTTACCCGCAAAGCCTTGACCGCCGTTTTATTCCTGGCGGCAGCAGCCAGATGAAACCCCCCCAGGCCTTTAACCGCTACAATATAGCCGGCTTTTAAGATTTCCACGGTCGGATTATCAAGCACCTGCCCCTTATTATCCAGAAGAGTGGCATGGGGGCCACATACCGGGCAGGCATTGGGCTGAGCATGAAAACGGCGGTGCAAAGGATTCTCATATTCCTGGCGGCACTCCGGACACATAGGGAAATCTGCCATCGTAGTTTGGGCCCGGTCATAGGGAACGTCTTTAATAATGGTAAAACGAGGCCCGCAGTTGGTGCAGTTGGTAAAGGGATATCCATAACGCCGGTCGGCAGGGTCCCTGACCTCTCGCTTGCAATCTTCGCAGATAGCGATATCAGGGGAAATCATAGCAGTCTTAGCACTTTCTTCGGTGCTGGCATGAATGGTAAATTCCTTAAAGCCCTGGAATCCTATATTCTCTATGGAGCAACTGCGAATCATAGCCAAGGGTGGTGGGTCATCCACCAGACGGCGGGTAAATGCCTCCACCTTATCCTCATCGCCTTCAACTTCTATATACACTCCGGTGGAAGCGTTAAGCACCCACCCCTTCAGGCCATACTCGGTGGCTAGACGGTATACATGGGGCCTGAATCCAACTCCCTGTACTATACCGGTGATTTTTATTCTGTATCCAGCTGCTGCTTCTAGCATTATTTCACCTTTTAGAAGGAACCGGGTCTAAGGGGACGTTCCTTTTGCTTGCTTAACACAGTAAGGCAACAAAAAGAACATCCCCTTGTTCCCTTTGTTCATCAAAGCATCTCCAGCAAACGGTCAATGTCTTTCTTTATAAGCTCTGCTACTTTTGGTACCTGGGCGGCGATTTCCGGAGAAAGCTCAAGCCCCAGACCCAGGGTTTTAGGCTCAATGCCATAAACCAAAATTTGAGGATAGTGGCCCAGCATATTAACATGCTGGGCCGCCTGCACAAACCCCAAATCATGCACCGAGATCAGGGCAGAATCAAACTGCAGGCCAAGCTGCTCCAGGGGAGCCCGGTAAATGGTACCTGGCTCTCCCCCAGCCTGCATGGCATCAATAACAATAATAGTATCCCCCTGGCAAAAAAAATCCACCAGGTCATAGCTGTAGGTACCGCCATCAATTAATTCCACTTCGGCAGGAATATCCATCTCACTCAGGCAATTAACTACATGCACACCTGCACCATCATCTTGCATGATCAGGTTACCTATACCTACAACCATGATTTTTTTCAATCCATAGCCCCCTGTCCCTTTAAGCACTGACTCCGCCATCAGCCTTGACTTCCTCTTCATGGGTACCATGATCAAAATCGGCGGGGATTTTGCCGGTAAACATGGATTTTAATACCGGTATACCTTCGGAAATATCAAGATATACATGAGCCAGCACGGAAAGTACAAACAGCCAGGTTACTATATAATGAATCAGGCGGACGGCTAAGTACCCCCCCAGGAAGCCGCCCAGGGCCATAAACATATCAGGTTTGTAAAGTATAAACCCGGTGATGATCTGGATAAGAGCCATGAACAGCCATCCAGTATACATCATTTTCTGCCCCGGGTTATACTTGCCATAATAAGGGTGGCTGTCAGCCATGAAGAGATAATACTTTATCATACTGGGAAACTTAGGGGTATCCTCTTTTAAACTAAAAACGATATTCTTGGCATCTTTGGCTGCAATAGCATAGTACACCCGCAATACCACCCCGAAGCACAATACATAAGCCATAGCAAAATGAAGGGTGCGCGGAGTGTCCATATTGCTGAACAACCTGAAAGCATGGGGAGCATGAATGTAGTATCCGGTTAAAATCAATAGGGTTATGGCAATCATATTCGTCCAGTGACAAAACCGGATCCAGACAGAATGCCTATCCTCCATCTGTTTTACCATCATTTCACCCCCTAGTTGATAGCGAACTGGCTGATAGTTCTTTTGTCAGGAGTCAGAATGTGGATGGCGCAGCCAAAGCAGGGGTCAAAAGACCTTACTATTTTGACCAGTTCCACCGGACTATTAATATCCTGTACCGGAGTACCGATTATTGCCTGCTCCATGGGTCCCTGAACATCTCTTTCATCTCGAGGTGAAGCATTAAAGGTAGTTGGCACTACTGCATTATAGACGGCGGTCCGGCCATCGCTGCTGATCTTGTGCCAGTGTCCCAGAGCGCCACGAGGAGCTTCAGTGAGACCCATGCCTACGACTTCACTGCCCTTGGGAACTTTATGGGGATTACAAACCGGTTCACCGGGCTTAAGCTCCAGAACCCATTTTTTCAGTTCATGAGCCACCAGCTTGCATTCGACTGCCCGGGCAAAATGTCTTCCCAATACAGAAAAGGCCTTGTCGCCCAGTCCCCGCACATCTTTCTGCTTCATGACCCACATTCTGGCCAGAGGGCCGACTTCCATGGGGTTGCCGTTATAACGGGGAGATTTCATCCAGGAATAGGCGCCCTTCTTTTCGGGAGCGGCGGTAATAACAGCTACGTCCGGAGTTTGTCCGCCGGTATCATCTTCATACCAGGAGTATTTTACCTCTTCAGCTATATTCTTAGGGTCAAAAGACAGATCCTGTCCTCGCAGATAGATGCCTGATGGGAAGAACTTATCCTTTTTAACATGATCTTTACCCTCTTCCAGCGGGAAGCCGCCGTAGGCCATCATATTCTTGCAGCCGATACCAATATTGAAGTCTTCCGGGAAATATTGGGCTACTGCCTGAACCACCGGTATATATTTATTTTCAATAAAATCAATAAGTTCATCTATGCGGGTGATGTATTCGAAAACTTTCTGGGCATCCGGAACTTCAGAGACTCCGCCTGGAACTATGGACTGGACATGGGGCATCTTGCCTCCCCAAATAGCCAAGGCTTCCTGGGCTTTGCGGCGTGCCACCAGAGCATCCAGATAACAGCTGGCAGCAAATTCATTGATATCATCCGGCAAATTGAAAGGAGTATTATACCTGGGTTTAAAAGGAGGTATATTTACATTGATGCTTTTCACCCGTTCCACATCGACATAATCCAAGGCGGCCAGATGGAAAAAATGCAATATATGCGACTGAATAAAATTGGAACCGAGAATCAGGTTTCTTATTATCCTTCCATTGGGTGGCGGTTCAATGCCAAATGCATCGTCCAGTGCCAAAATACCCGCAGTAGCATGGGAAGTGGGGCAAACGCCGCAAATTCTCTGCACTATCTGCTCAGCATCGCGGGGGTCTCTGCCCTGCATAATTTTTTCAAATCCCCGCCATAGGGTTCCACTGGTCCAGGCATCTTTTACCACACCGCCGTCTATTTCGACCTCCAGCTTCAAGTGGCCTTCAATACGGGTTACGGGATCGACAACAACCTTGGCCATTAATTGTCACCCTCTTTCTCTTCTTCGTTCTTTTTGGGGCCAATACGGCCGGTAGCTACATTACCTGCCAGGTGCCCGCCAATACCTAATACGGCAGCGGCACCCAGTACCCCGCCGACCTGGTCAACGGTTACGGAAGTTGCAGGTCCCACCGGCATCTCTGCCATTCTCTCATACATCGGCCAACCCGGGAACTGCGGTTCAGTGCAGCCAATACAGACACTGCCGCACTTGACGCACCAGTTAACCCCGCCGTTAAACAGCCTGGTGGTAGCATCACAATGAGCAATAGGGCCTTTGCAGCCCAGTTCCAGCATACATCCCATTTCCCCGAAGTTCTTGGCAAATATGCCGTTGTCGAAATACTGCCTTCTCTGACAATTATCATGGATGATTTTGTCAAAGAACATGGTAGGACGGCCAAAGGTGTCGAGCTCAGGAATTCCATACAGCAATACATGGGCGATGGTTCCTACCATCCAATCGGGATGAGGCGGACAGCCGGGTACATTAATAACCGGAACATCCTTAACCACCTTGGAAACCGGCTTACACTCAGTGGGATTGGGCGGCGTAGCAGGAATTCCGCCGAAAGCCGAGCAGGTGCCAAAAGACAATATCGCCGCGGATTTTTTGCCGATATCGGTAACCAGTTTTTCAAAGGTTATATGATGGCCGTTTTCCTCACCTACCGTACAGTACGCGCCATTAGCACCGGTCGGTACCGCACCTTCAACAACCAGGAAGAAATTACCCGCATTCTCCTCGGCTACTTTGTACATCTCCTGCAGAGCCAGATCACCGGCAGCTGCCATAATATTGGGATGATATCTCAAGCTGATCACTTCGGTCAAAACTTTTTTAATATCAGGATGAACCGTATTCAACAAGGAAATTGAACACCCTGTGCAAGATGCCCCCTGGATCCAGATAACCGGAGGAGCACCGGCTGCTACAGCTTCAGACAAATAAGGACCAAGGAATCCTGTCATGGATATAGCTGCGGCCGAACCTGCACAGAGGCGAATGAAGTCTCTGCGACTCAGTTTGGTAGGCATTTAAGACATTCCCCCCAATCAAATAATTATCCAACAATCAAATAATTCTCTCCACAATCCCAATCACATCAAGTAATAACCTTCATCTATATTTATCCATCAAACGGCCTTATTTCTCACCTCCCTCAGCAGGAATTCACTCCATTGGTCTATTCCCATACCCGTCCGGGCTGAAACCATGAAGGTCAGCGCGGACGGGTTCACCTGCTTCAAATCATCCTTAAATTTATCCAAACTAAAATCGGTATAGTCCAGTAAATCTATTTTATTGACTAATACCACCCTGGCCTCCCGAAAAATGAGAGGGTATTTTAAGACTTTGTCGTTACCTTCGGCAGTGCTCATAACTACTGCCCGGAAATCTTCACCCAGATCAAACTCGGCCGGGCAGACCAGATTGCCTACATTTTCGATAAATATCAGGTCGAGCTGGGCCGCAGATAATGTTTCGTAGGCTTTGCCTACCATCCCCGCATCCAGGTGGCAGGTACCTTCGGTATTTATCTGCACCACCCGCACTCCCTTTTTCTCTATACGCCGGGCATCCTGATCGGTGTACAAATCACCCTCAATGACTCCCAGGTTAAGTTTGTCTCCCAGCTTTTCAATAGTGCGCTCCAGTATAGTGGTCTTACCGGAACCGGGAGAACTCATAAGGTTGACTGCCAGCACCCGGCTCTCCTTAAAAGCAGAACGATTTTTGCGAGCCAAAAGCTCATTAGCCCCCAGGATATTGCTTTGCATGTTTACCTTTGCCATCAGCCTTCGTCCCCTTCGAAATAATCAATATAAAGTTCCCGTCCGGTAATGACATCAACCTGCCCCTGTCCACATTGCGGACAAATGAAATTATAGTCATCATTAACCTGAAACCGGCTCTGGCAACAGGTACATAGACAACAAAGCTCTTTTTCCTCAATCTCCAGGGCCGCGTCTTTAAACATCTCGTCCACCGCCAGGGCCTCAAAAGCAAATTGGAGGCTGTCCGGCAAAGCCATGGTCAATTTTCCCACCACCAATTTCACTTTATTGACCCGGATAAAGCCATGGGATCGCGCACTTTCCCTTACCGTATCCACCACGCTTTGAATAATTGATAATTCATGCATTCAGTCCACCTTCACCCAAGTGAATTAATTATTTAGCCAGCCACCTCAAGTATGAAAAAAAGCTCGGCACGAAATGCCGAGCATAGATGCACAAATAGATAAGCAGCCGAGCCCTTCATGGGCACGCTTATCATTTTCTGCCTAAACTTTAGCATCTCCTTTTCACAATATGGGAAGGCCTGGCCGTTTCCAGCCACACCTGGGTCTGCATGCCGTAGCTTTTACACCATTAGGTCATACAGACTCGGAGAATTTATATGATGCAAGTCGCATTTTTACCACTGTCACCATGAATTTAACCAACCAGCCATTATTCTTTTTTATTGCTCAACCCGTCATTCGTTGACAGGTCCCAATAAGCATCTTAAATATGTATTCTATATAAGTTCAAATTATCCTACAAAATGCCCTAATTTTTTTTATAGGCTTGCTGCATCTATATTATTGTATCTATTTTTCTTTTACAAGCTTAAAAAGAAACCCTGAAAAAACAGAATTCTGGTCCGCTGTTTTCCGCCCCCCCCCATTGGCCTAATTGTGAACGTAACGATGAATATGTTCTCTTTCCCCATGGATATGACAGTACTCGTCAATAAGGTTTACCTCCTGCAGCAGTTTGCGATTGGCCAGCACTTCAGCCGTTGAACCGTCATATATCAGCTCATGCTGTTCGGATAAAACCAGGGCCCGCCGGGATAGAGCATGGGCCAGCTCCAGGTTGTGGGTGGAGGTTATAATAGTGCAGCCCCGCCGGTTCAGCTCCAGCAGCAGATCTATCAGCCATCTCTGGGTTCTGGGATCCAAGCCGTTGGTTGGTTCATCCAGGATAAGCACTTCCGGGTTCAGTACCAGTACTGAAGCCACCGCCACCTTTTTCTTTTCTCCGCCGCTGAGCAAATAGGGTGATCTCTCCCGCAGTTCTTCCAACTGCAGCATGCCGATCACATCGTCTACCCGTTTACCCACTTCAGCCCGGCTTAATCCCAGTTGTATAGGGCCAAAGGCAATTTCATCCTCTACCCGGGTGGTAAAAAGCTGGGCATCGGAGTTCTGAAATATGAAACCGACCCGGCGGTGAAAATTTTGGGCAAAACGGTCATTTTCCATAAGCTGTTCGGTTATCTCCCGGTCAAAGGCTATAAGCCTGCCTTCTTCAGGAAAAACCAGAGCGCACAGCATCTTCAACAAAGTAGACTTTCCGGAGCCATTGGCCCCCAGCAGACAAAGGCTTTCCCCCTTTGCCACCTGCAAGTTTAAATTACGGAAAACATCTATGCCCCTGCCGTAGGTGAAGCCGACTCCCTGCAAACTAAACAGCATTTCCGCCAAAGAACATCCCCCTATCTTTAGACTCTTCTATTTATTAAAGATCCGGCCGGAAGAAATCACTTTCCCCGTCTCTTCCTGGCCTTCTTAGCCATTGCCGGTATAGCAGCGAGCAGTCATAGCCTGATAGACCTCTTCGGCCATCATCATGCTTTTGACAAACAGCGCTCCTATTGACGAACCCACCTGAGCCTGCTGTTGACGCAGGGATAAATTACCTACGGTACGCATTTTGCGTGCCTCAAACATTTCCAGCGATAACATGAGTAAAAGTACCAGATAGCGGTAGGTCATCTCAATAATCATTACAAATAATGCCGGTACGCCAAGCATATGGAGGGATTTCAACAAGCGGGACACCGGCGTGGTCACAGCCAATAATACCCCAAAAGATATTGATATTCCTACTCGCAGAAAAAGATATAAAGCAGCCCGGGCTCCCTGATAACTTATGAATATACTGGAAGGCAGTCTATAGCCCCACAGGTGTACAGGCTCACTGAAGTGATGAACGACCAGCAGAGGAGTTCCGTCATTAATGAGGTTAAACATGCCGGGTAGGGCAACCAGCAAGGTTATAAGCGGGATAAACGCCCAGATGTTAACTTGCAATTTCACAACGGGCAACCGGGATAAGTACATGAGCAGCATGGTCAAGAGCCATAAGCCCAGCAGGACCCCTATATTACGAGTCAAGCCAGCCCCAAGTATCAAACCCACCGTGGCTATCAGTTTGATTCGGGGGTCAATAGCCTGGAGCAGACCATTCTGACGGGCATAATATTCACTTAACCGTTCACTGGACAGACCTT
Organism: Syntrophomonas sp. UBA4911; assembly: GCA_002398105.1. Lineage (GTDB taxonomy): Bacteria > Bacillota > Syntrophomonadia > Syntrophomonadales > Syntrophomonadaceae > UBA4844. The sequence goes on along the minus strand of DHCD01000005.1, from coordinate 11,523 downwards.
TTTGCAGTTCATGCAGAGTTTTGCGTAAAAAGCCCATACCGCGGCTTCTCTTTATCTCCAAGCCCCAATCCGCATATTCTTGTGGGCCCATCCAGTCCGGCAGGTTCATCCTGCTGTTATTCATAAACAAACCGTCTTTCCCATTACAGCCCCCGGGACGAGTATATCCTGTCCCGGACAAGCGACCTCAATCTTCCTGATTTCTGACTATGCGGTAAAAAACTGATATCACCAGAACTACCAGAAGTATTCCTACCAGGGCGGAGAAAATATATCCCACAGCCGATTGGGTGAAACCAGCTGCCAAACCCGGCACGGAATAATCCGGCAGCGGGACATGTTGCCAGAAGTCCGCAAATTTAGACAATCCGGCCGGAATAAAACCCACTTCGTCAATCAACTCTTCGGTACTCCATTCGCCAAATGCGGTACCCGTTGCCAGCAAGCCCAGAGGCGACAAAACTATAAGCGCCAGCAACCCCCACCACAACTTCCTATAGGTTTTAAACATAAGTTTCCGCCCCCTTGTCTTCACGTACTTTCAATGAGCTGCCTTCTGCCAGCAGAGCCGGATAATTCTTGCCCACAAACCACAGTCCCAAGACCGAAACCACTCCTTCGACCGGTCCGGCCAGAATCAGATGCTCGGACATCATAGCGGCTACGGCTACCTTTATCGGATACATAAAGTAAAGGGGAGTGCCATCGGCAGCCTGGAAAAGATGATACTGGGCCCCAAACATGAGAGCGGTGGAGAGAGCCGCCACATTAAGCCCGATGTAAGCGCCTATAAATGCTGCCGCCATACCTCGGGGCGATAGCTTTTCCGCTCTGCCTTTAATAATTTTATAAGTATAGTAGCCAACAAATGACATTATAAATGCGATGTTGAAACAATTGGCCCCCAGCGCAAGAATACCGCCGTCTCCAAAGATAAGAGCCTGGATGATCAAAGCTACCGAAACTCCCAGGCAGGCCGCCCAGGGGCCCAGAAGTATGGCCAGCAGAACTGCTCCGACGGCATGAGCCGAACTTCCCCCGGGTATAGGTAAATTAAACATCATAATGACAAAGGAGAATGCTGCTCCGGCAGCCAGCACCGGCACCTCTTTTTTCTTCATTTTATTTTTGATCTTATTGGCGGCTACCCCCAGAACCGGAACCATGACGGCAATTAACGGCACCGCCGTTTGCGGGCTCAGATATCCATCCGGTATATGCATTCTTATACCCTCCCCAATTTATTCAAGCTATAATCTGCTGACACAAAAAGACCATAAAGTATCATTGCTGATTTCATACCAGCCTGACCTTCATGGTCTCGGTTTGCCTTTATCCGGTTTCATATTGGTAAACTATTAAACACCTTCATGGTATCCATCACAATTAGGTTAATAATTCTACACCATATTCCAAATTCCTTCTGGCACAGGTAAATTTATTTTCTAAGCCAGGGAATATTTCTCCATGATTTCCTAGAAGCTTTTCATCAAGGTAAAGGTACTGATTATGCCTTCATCGCTGACCGTGAACAGATAATTGCCGCGAGCCGTAAGATACAGACGGGCCTTGCCTTCACTGTCAGTAGTCAGGTGATGGGGATAATCCCGGTTGTGAGTCCCGGCGTAAGTTGCTCTGACTTCCACCCCGGCCATTGGTTTTCCCTCTTTCAGCACCTGGATTTCATAATTATCACCCATACGGGCATGACTATAACTGCTGGGGACAATCTCCAGGGGCAATCCCAGCGGTTGCAGCCCGTGATGATGATGGTGCCCTATCTCCACAATCAATTTTGCATAGAGCCTCTCCTCGTCAACCGCATAAACCTGGATTAATCCTTCAGTTTCCTGACCCATAATAAGATTTTTGTCGCCATCGTGCTCGTGAAAATGCAGTTCCGTCTTTTCCCCGCCGTTGGTTACAAAAGCCTTGGTATTTTTAAAGCCTGCGGCTGGTTCAGCCTTCATATTATAGCCTTTGAGCAGTTTCAGACTTACCTCTTCACCTTCGTGAAAATGCCCATGGTCAGTATCCGGTTCCAGCCAGATTTCCATGGTCTGGACTTCAGCCGCCTCTTTAATTTCTTCAAGTATGATACGATGATGAACCAGTTCCATTTCCCTGATACGTGCCTTTACCACCCGGCGCTCACCGAAGATGCTTTCCATAAAAATATTATTCTCTTCCCCGGGGATGACACGATCTACCATTTCCATTAACAATTCCTCGCCGGAGCCACGGTCAATGTAGATGTTGGCTTCACACACCGGCCTCACCTCCTCTTTTTTGGCAGCAGGGTGTGCACAGGATTCCCGCTTCTGTATTATGGCTGCGGGTTTCCATAACTCCCTCGCCACAATCGGCACATTGCAGAGTAGCATGTATCTGAGCTTTATCCGGCACTTTAAATTCTACATCCTCCCAGGCAAAAAGCTCATCCGGCGGCATGGTCATAATCTTTTCAAAAAGGACTCCGATCAGGTTCTCCTTTTCGGCCGCCTCTTCCTCGCTTAAAGAATCCTTACGGTTCAACTGCCGAAAACGCTCGGATTCTCTGAAAGCAGTTGCTCCGAATCTCTGGGCAATGCGGACAGCACGCCCTTTTTCCCGGCTGGCAATGGTATATACGTTTTTACCATAGTCATTAAATATCAGATTACCTTTGCCGAAGGTACATCCCAATATAGCCTGAATGGCATCCACTCCACAGGAATCAGTTTCGACGATGGCGATTAATTCTTCATCATAGTCCTGGGTTATATCCAGGTGTTTCTGCGCCAACTCGGCTGCCCTTACCCCTATCAAAAGGCCGGGGCAAACATGTCCATGAAATTGGATAGCCAATTCCAGCGGCGGCATGTTTTTGCACATAATATTTCCCCCTTTCCTGTTAAGGCTTTTAATGCCTGCCCACGATTATTTATCAATTGTTTCGCGGTTTGATTGCTGGTCGTGAAGCTGTCTTATCCTGGCCACCAGATAATCCACCTGAATAGGCAGCGGTTCATCCAGAGCCCCTGGGATCTCAATCTTGTAACGGTTTAAGGGGATAAGCAATTTACTGGCCTGACATGAAGCAATAGCCTCAGCCATGGCCGGGGTCAACTCCCCCAGATAGGAATTGGCCGCCAATATGGCCAGGGAACCTGTAACCACATCAACCTGGGCTACAGTTTTTATAACTGCATTTTCTCCGGTAGCCCCTTCATTAGCTCCCGCCTTAAGCATTAAAGAGGTGGCAATGGAATTGGTACCCAGTCCTACTATTTCGCAGCTATCGCCCATTTCCCGGCGCAGCTTTTCCACTATAACCCGTCCAATGCCGCCCCCCTGGCCATCAACTACGGCTATTCTCAAACCTTTTCCTCCACTCCCCTTTTTACTTGCCATCAGTATAACACACCCTGTCCTATCTTTCTTCCTGTCTCTGCAATCGCCCCTTATCGTGCATTCAGAAAATAAAAAGGCACGAAGAAACAGCGTCGCCTTCAGGCGACATTTAACCTTCGTGGTCAACAATAAGTGGTATAAGGCTATTTTATGTTCATATTCTACAATAAATGAAATTTTCCTGCCTGAATCCGCTTGTATGCAGCCGGTTTTTTTATTACCATAAAATATGGCTGTAAGAATATTTTTCCTATTATGACTATAGTCCCAGAAAGGAGTACAGGCTTATGGAATTCACAGCGGCCGTTTTCAAAAAAGAAGAGTCTACCTGTGTGGTTGTGATAGTAAAGCGCGACGTGGTAGAAAATGATTTGCTGGCTTCAGAAGCGGTCAAGGTATTTTCAAAGTTTTTTCCCCTGATGCCGGTGGTTTTAATGGCCCAAAACTTCAAAGGCGACGGCATCTATCGGGGGCCGGCGGAATTGGTGCGATTATTGAACCGAGTTAAGCCGGAGGAATTAATCTGGAAAACATACCAGATAAACCAGTAGGAGACTAACCCGGATATACTATCACCAAGATAGAGCAATACGATTTCCGGATTGGTTTCTGTATATATTTTTGACGCGGAGTTCAGGGAATTTTTTTAATTAAGGTTGGGATAACTGGGGTTATCCCTATTTATATTTAACGCCTTTAACGCCAAGGCTGGGAAGGCTGCGGACAAGTATAGAAGTAATCCCCCAGTTCCCTGATATCCGCGGGTTCCGCGTCTTTTTTATATGAATCTGCGTAGTTCTGCGTAATCTGCACCCTTAATTGCGAGTATAACGAGCATCAGTTGTCCTCGAAGAGGGCGTCTATTTTCTGATTAACCTGCATTAATCTATATTAATCTTGCAGCCTCAGGCCCAGATAAGGGTCAAAATTGCCGCTACAGCTGTAAAAATCAGGGCTATAGGCACTACCGCCCGGATAACTTTGGATTCGGTCCCCAAACTGTCAATGGTAGCGGCCGCGTTTTGTAATTTGGCGGGGGAAATGACACTGGCCAGTCCTCCGGCAATTGCCGTACCAGCAGTAACTACCAGGGCATCTGCGCTTAATATCTTTGAGGTCAGAATGTTGTATTTGGTAAACAAAGCTATAGTTGAAGCTTCACTGCCGCTGACAAACCCTCCCAGGAGACCGAGAAATGCTGCTGCCGCAGGGTAAAGGCCCTGGAAAAAGTCGGCCGAGCTGATGGCCAGGATGGATATCATATTATAATCGGAGCCGATCATCTCCCAGATTCCATTTACCGGGGCATAACCGGAATAGGTCATCACATAGGCGATGGCGAAAAAAATAGCCGCCGAGAATACCGGTCGGGGAGCGCGTTTTATCCATTTCTTCCCGATATCCCGCCATTGTTTCCGGGTCGGCCTGATAAAGGGTATGGCCAGCAGAGTGCTTATTATCACCCAGGTATAAGCATTCCACAGCATCCGGGTCATTATCGGTTTACCACCGGGGATAATCTCTAGGGGCATAGCCAGGTCTTTGAACAGGAAGTCAAAAAGCGGCGGCCAGAAGTTTATGCAGAGGCAGGTTGCCAGCAGTATTATCCAAGGTCCCAGAGCCGTAAGCAGCGGCATATTCTCTTCTATCTGCTTTTCTTCATTACTGATGCAACTGCGGTCAAGCACGGCTTTACCGCTTAATTTCATATAAAGCAGCATAATAGCGATAGTAGCCAAACCGCCGATGACGCCGGTTAACACTATGCCTTTGCCTATATGGGCTACTGCTACCGCAGTGAACCCCATGGTAACGCCGGCCAGGGTACAGGGTATAAAACCCTCTTTCACCTTGCTCCATCCGCCCACCAGCCAGAGCATGCCAAAGCCGATCATGGTTGATATAATGGGCATGAATTTGGAAAACACCAGGGCCGAATCAGTTAATGGAGTACCGGTCATATCCGAAAATACTACCAGCGGCGCCCCCAGCAGGGCATAGGTACAGAGGGAGTCAAAGCCCAGGGCGGGCAGAGCCACGGCCACAAAAGTGGAGTAGCCCAAAGCCAGCATAAGCGGGGGCAGTATGGATACAGGAGTCGCCCCTACTGCTACCAGCAGGGTGCCTATGCCCATGTTTATTATCATTATCTGCACTGCCTGATCGTTTTTAGCCAGGGTTTTAACAAAAACTACTATTCTTTTTAAGGCCCCGGTTGATTCCAAAAAAGTAATTTGAAATATGGAGGTGGCTACCATTAAAGAAACCGGAAAGGAAGCAATTATTCCGGCCAGACTGGCGGTCAGTCCTACCTGCAGCGAAGTTTTGAAGAAAATAGCGCTTATCGCTATCACCAGAGTCCATCCTGCCATTCCACTCCAATCAGCCGGCCATTTTGCCAGGGTAAGCAAAACCAGCACCGCAACAATGGGTATTAAAGTCAACACTACATCCATGAGACTTACAATCCTCCCGTCCTACTATCCTACTATTTGAAATTGTTAGAGTATTTTGCCATCCAATTAGTTAGTTTAGCAAAAGGAACGTTTATCGACAAGCCTTTTTTTGAGGGAGAAATACTGATTAGTTATTTTTATCGAATAGTTTTGTAGTGCTATTTCCCAGTAGCAGTATAAATTGCCATTACATAAGATAAATTGTGCTGATACTGATAGAAGGAGGGTTTTCAATGACAAAGTATTTGATTATCAATGCCGATGATTGCGGCATGGCTCCAGGCGTAAATCAGGCTATAATCGAATTGCACCAGGCCGGGGTGGTCCAAAGCACTTCCCTGATGGTAAATATGCCGGGATTTCGGGAAGCAGCCCCACGGTTAATCAATATACCAACACTGGGGGTGGGATTGCATTTTAATCTCTCCTCCGGCTCGCCCATCGCCCCGGCTAGCTGGGTGCCATCTCTGGTTGATGAGGAGGGCCGATTTTCCGAAGAGTTGGATTGGGATGAACAGGATATAATGCTCGAACTCAAAGCTCAGATGAACCGCTTGCTTACTGCTGGTATAAAACCTACCCACATTGACTCGCACCGTTTTATTCAGGATCGGAAAAATGTCTGCCGTCCAATGATAGTAATGGCCCGAAGTATGAATCTGCCTATGCGCCGTACTGGCTGGGAACCGGCATTGAATATGCATCTGCCCCCGGGGGTGGATAAATTTTACGCTCATGCTTATTTTGAGGAGGGTGGAAAAGATATCCTGATGGAGAACCTGCGTTCAATACCTCATGGCACCTCGGAACTTATTTGCCACCCGGGTTATGTAGATGAGTATCTGGAAAATGAATGCACCTGGACCGATGTCAGGGAAATTGAGTTTGCCGTTCTGAACGACCCGGAGGTTTTGGAAACAATACATGCGCTTAAAATCAGGCTTATAAATTATAGCCATTTACGTTATTCATCTGGTATCAGCCGACGAATCATATATTGATGATGTCTTGACGTATAAGTCCTTAATAATATGGATATATATTTTTGCTGTCAAGATATCTTTTAAAAGCATTAATAAAAAATGTATAATCTATATCATCAGCAGCTTTCACCGGAGGATATTAAGGATGTATCATACCATCTATCCCCTGTTCAATGGCAGTTTCAGCATTTTCTTAAAATCAGCCCACTTCATGGATAATATCCACTGCTTCGCTTTCCTGGTGGTAGATGAAGCCGGCGAGCCGGTACTGGTTGATACCGGTTTTGACCCGAAGAGAATTCCAAGTGTCCATACCTCTTCAAACCAGACCGAGGAACAGAAAATAAAAGCAGCCATAAAAAAACTGGGCTTTGCCCCCGCGCAAATAAAAGAGGTGATTTTGACCCATATTCATTGGGATCATACCGCTGGAATGCTAGACTTTCCTCAAGCCCGTTTTTATATCCAGGCTGATGAATTTCGCGGCCTGTTTCAGCTTAATCCCAATGAGGAAACTTATTTCAGCCCTTCCCACTGGCTGCCCCTGCTCTCTAAAATTGAGCTGATTCAAGGTAATAGAGAAATCAAACCAGGTCTTAAGGTTATACAAAATGGTGGTCACACCAGCGGCCATCAACTGGTAGAAGTACAAACCAAATCAGGGCCGGTATATATTATCGGGGATTCCCCGTTTAATTACGACCTGCTCTGGTCTAAAATTCCCCCGGAAAACTGGCAGTCTTTCCGAGAAGGGGTGGGGAAGAAGTTTTACTGGGAAGAGGGCGTATGGGAGACTATAAACATCTGGGTGAAAGAACGCGGTTGCTCAGGCCCGGTACAGGGACGAGCAATTCCCTGGCCCGAAATTAAAAATTGGGGTTCCCGCCTTTTAATCGCTCATGATGCCCGGCTGCTGAAAGTGGATTGTATAGATTAGCAAGCGTGTCAAGCCAAACTTGACACGCTTGCCAGCTTTATATTATTTTACTTTAATAACGGTTCCGGTCGAGTTATAAAATGTCTTATCCGTGATTTGGGCTTTAAAAGTGTTTACCGCCAATTCTCCGGTACAATGAGCCAGACCGATTTTCTCAATATCCATTTGGTTGAAAGCGTCAATAGTATCCTGAATCCGTGCCGCATCTGCTTCAATCAGGTGGGTACCGCCCACTACACCGTAAATAGGTTTACCCGTTCTCGCTTTTATGGTCTCCATAATATTGAGAATACCGGTATGGGAACAGCCGGTGACTATAAATAAGCCTTTATTGGTATCCACAGCCAGCGCAACCTCTTCCGTAAATTCATCCAGTATGTACTTATTGTCGCCTACTTTTAGTCGCATAGCCGGATTCATTTTTTCTCTGTCCGTAGGTTTAAAATTGCCAAACAGGCTGATCTGCTCGCTCAGCTTGAGCTCATCACGGTCAACGTATTTGATTTTGACATTATGCTGGTCCAAGTAGGCTTTATCAAAATTAGTGCCAATATAAGTATATCCTTCATGGCCATCCGTAAAGTCCAGTTTGGGGCCGCCCCCAGGTGAATAGTGATATTTCTGCATATTATCAAAAAAGCTCTTGCCCACATAGAGAGCATAGTCGTTCGGGTTGACCTTCTCCACAAAGGCCTTAACTCCACCACAGTGGTCATAATGATCATGGCTTAGCACCACGGCATCGGTTTTTTGCAGATCCACCCCTAGTTTTTCAGCGTTTCCGATTATATTGCCCAGTTTGCCGGTATCAAACAGTACATTACAGTCAGGCGTTTCAATAAAAGCGGAAATGCCAAATTCATTTACGAGGCCTGGATGGTATTCATTGGTGTTTTCAGTTAAAGTAGTGATTTTTACCGAGCCTTTCGGTTGATTATCAATATAGACATTGCCGTCTTTGTAATCAATTTGAACACCCAACAGTTCAGACGTCATGGATATAGCTGCGGCCGAACCCGCACAGAGGCTCATGAAGTCTCTGCGAGTCAATTTGGTAGGCATTTATTTTCCCTCCAATCAATTATTTATCCAACAACAATATTGAGCCGCCATATAAGTCGAGTCATTGACTGACAAGCTTTTAACCGGAGCCTGCCGCCTAGTGAACAATACGTCAATAGCACCATTGGATGCCATTGCAGGCATGGCACACGTGGTCAAAATAAATGCAGTCAATAATATAAGGCAAATAGATTTATTGTTTGCCTTCATTAAACGGCCTATTTAAGCTTTTGGACAAACCTGCCGCGGCAATTAAATTATAATATAGCTATCTTTAAATAAGTATAGCATATTATTGGAGCTTTATAGCATGCCTATTCTTATATATATTTATATTATGTATAGTCTTGAGTTATTATTGGCCGGCATTATTATTGCGAATAGGCTTTAAAGACTTAATTGAGGATAAGGCAAAAAAAAGGGGGCAATACCTATAAATGACGTCTGATTTCCTCGTCAAACCCAGAACCTAAAATAATGGTACAGGGCTTTTCTTTAATAGCTGCCATTAATCAGGATCAATTTCCGCCTTAAATAGTGAGCGTTCAGGTGCTCATCCCCAATTGTCTCCATGGTTGTGTTTATCACCTTCGCAGGGTTGCTATAAGCCGCAATGGGTTCATCAGCAGATCCAGCGCATCATTAATGTGGTTAACCACAATATCCGCTTTAACCAACGCGGCTGTACAACATCCCTCCCGGCCAATAACGGCTATAGACAACCGGGCTTCCTTAAACATATCCAGATCATTGTTACCATTACCTATGGCAGCTGCTCCGGGAGGATTAAGAGCTGAAATAAAATTTGCCTTATCTATGGCTCCGTTATCGTGACTTACTGTGAACATCTCAATACCCAGATTCCGGGCAACCTGAGCTCCCGTTCCAAATGTATCGGCGGTTAATAGATAAATATTTGATTTTTCCTTTAGCAGGGAAAGCCGTTCCCTAACGCCTTCTATCAACTGGCCATCAGTGGTTAAGGTACCGTTCATATCTAAAACCAAGTGATTAAGGCGTAAGTCCTCTCTTCCTGGAATTGATATTTTAATCACAGCAAATCTCCTCGTCCTGCCATATTACAAACCTCCCCTATTCCTTTACGCTTTCAACTATTGCTGCTTGAGTTTCCTGAATGTTGCAACTCCTCTGAATAAAGCGGCATTTCCCAGTTCTTCTTCAATCCTTACCAGTTGGTTATATTTAGCCACCCGATCGGTTCGGGCAGGTGCTCCCGTTTTGATCAGTCCGGCATTCATAGCAACCACAAAGTCGGCAATAAATGAATCTTCGGTTTCTCCTGAGCGGTGCGATACCATGGAACGATAACCGGCCTGTGCCGCCATTGCCATTGTTTCCATAGTTTCGGTCAGAGTACCGATCTGATTAAGCTTAATAAGCACACTGTTAGCTATCCCCTGTTCAATTCCCTTTTGCAATATCTCCGGATTGGTTACAAAGATATCGTCTCCCACCAGCAAGATTCTGTCTTGCAGCCGTTGGGTGATGATTTTCCAGCCATCCCAGTCATTTTCAGCCATACCGTCTTCAATTAACACGATGGGGAAACGGTTGACCAGGCCTTCATAATAATCTACCATCTGTTCAGAGGTTCTGGAAATACCTTCGGCTGCAAATACGTATTTACCACTTTTATAAAATTCAGATGCCGCCGGATCCATCGCCAGGAAAACATCTTGGTCCGGCTTATATCCAGCTTTTTCAATAGCACTTACGATCAGTTCCAGGGCTTCTTCATTGGTGTTAAGATTAGGGGCAAACCCGCCTTCATCACCAACTGAACTGTTAAGATTTTTATTTTTAAGTACGGACTTAAGGGTATGGTAAACCTCGGCTCCCATCCGCAGAGCCTCCTTAAAATTCGGGGCACCGGCGGGTACAATCATAAACTCCTGAATATCCAAGTTGTTATCAGCATGTTTGCCGCCATTAAGAATATTCATCATAGGAACCGGCAGCAGCCTGGCATTAACTCCTCCCAGATGTTTATAAAGAGGAATATCCAGGGTTTGAGCAGCTGCACGGGCTACCGCCAAGGAAACCCCCAGGATGGCATTAGCTCCTAATTTGCCTTTGTTATGGCTGGCATCCAGATTGATCATTATTTGATCAATTGTATATTGATCCAGACAATTCTCGCCTATTATTTTATCGGCAATAATTTCATTAACATTTTTTACTGCTTCCTGAACCCCTTTGCCCAAATAACGTTTGGCATCATTATCCCTTAATTCTACGGCTTCGCGAGATCCTGTAGATGCTCCGGAAGGAATGGCTGCTCGCCCCATTATTCCATTTTCCAGATAAACGTCGACCTCAATTGTGGGGTTACCCCTTGAATCCAAAATCTCTCTGGCAACAATATCAGTAATAATACTCATCGAACCCAACATCTCCATTCAAATAAATTTACCCCTAACAAGGACATTTTTCCCTGCTTTTAAGCTTTTATAAGGTTATGCCCAGCCACTTCCGGACAAATAAAAACGGCTCCCATCCCGAAAGATAGGAGCCATCAGCAATGCATTTCCGCAATATCTGCGAGGTGAGCCCCATCACCTTTAATATATTTCGCTTAGACTTTTTTTATTATACCCCACCAAGATCTTTTGTAAAGAAATGAATCATGGTGCGGTTTGACCACTATTAATCCGGAACGAGCTGCACAAGT
>DHCD01000046.1:55745-56930 GCA_002398105.1 Syntrophomonas sp. UBA4911 | reverse complement strand
TCTCACCCTATGGGTGCATTATAGATTTCTTCAAGCGCAGGCTCTGCAAATAGACCAAACCAGCTACGATGAACTTGCCAAAGACTTAGAAAAAATAGGAGTTGGTATTAAAGAAGCCGCCAATATTTTAGAGATTCCTCGCTCCCGGTTCTATAGACGTGATCGCTCTTCAGACACTGAAGGACGCAGCAACCCGGATACACAAAAGGTGATCGAAGCAATTAAATCTGTGATTACTATCCCTCATATGGCTATCATTGATCGTTTCGATCGCTCTATAATTGGCTACGAAATCAACTCTCGCTGTAGAGCAGTTGAATGGCTCTGGGCTTTTGATAACGCCATTAAACCCCGTTTCCCTGATGGCAGCAGGGATCAAGGAGGCCTTATTCTCCAGGTGGACAATGGCTGCCAGCCGACCAGTAAAAAATTTATTGAAACCGTAAAACTATGTAATGTGGATTTAATATATTCAGCCTATACTACTCCAGAACATAACGCCCATATAGAGCGATTTCTCCGGACTCTTAAAGAAGAAGAAAATTGGTACAACCTGTACGAAAGCTACAGTGAAGCAGTTACCTCAATAGAGGTTTACATAGATTTTTACAACAATGATCGTATACACTCGGCACTTGGTTATCTTACGCCTGCCGAGTATTACCGCCAAAGCATTCTATTAAAAGCAGCCTGATCGTGTTGACAAAACCGGGGGCATTACACTTCTTAACTTAAAATCCAAACTTCCTGGTTTATTACCTCTTTCATTTTTGCAACAGAAACCCTTTAATTATTCTACTGGTTATATTATATATACGTTCTTCTTTACAATAACTTTGAAACTGTTTAAATAGTTTTTGGTAATTATTATGGTCCTTGGTGATACACCATCACTTTTTTTCTCTATAAAAATCCCTAATTGCTAATTTTAATATGATCATTATCCTTTAATATGAGAGCACTTTAGAAATAATAACAATATTATTAAATGGGAGCAAAAAAAGTAAATAAAAAAATCACACTTTCTATCCATAACTTATGGATAGAAAGTGATTGAAAATCTATAATATGGTTTTTGGGCTGACCACATTCTAAATTTTCCGGTTATCAGTAACTTCAGCCCTTGTACCATTCAATGTATAGTCTTTTGTTGCAAAAAACTTAGCCGACCTTATTCTCCAAACG
>DHCD01000046.1:54430-55557 GCA_002398105.1 Syntrophomonas sp. UBA4911 | reverse complement strand
GCGATCGGCAATTATAGCGATGAATTCGGAATTGGTGGGCTTACCCTTCTCACCGCTGATAGTATAACCGAAAAACTTATTGATCTTGTCAACATCGCCCCGATCCCAGGCAAGCTCTATCGCATGCCGGATCGCCCTTTCCACCCGGCTGGGAGTGGTATCATACTTTTGGGCTATGGTAGGATAAAGTTCCTTGGTTACCGCCCCCAGGTAATTGATTTCTTCCACCACCAGCATTATGGCGTCACGCAGATATTGATATCCCTTAACATGGGCCGGCACTCCAATTTCATGGATCACTTTGGTTACCTCTACTTCCAGGTTTTTAGGGGGTACCGACGGCATGGCAATAGTAGCCATGGGGGCTATGTTTTCAGTTCTGGGTCTGATATCCCTTACCACCTGTTTTACCCGATCACCCAGAACCTGAAGATTAAATGGCTTCAGGATGTAATAATCCGCTCCCAACTGCACCGCTTTCTGGGTAATGTTCTCCTGGCCGAAGGCGGTAAGAATTATGATTTTAGGACGAGTCTGAAGGTTAAGTTCGTTGATCTTCTCCAGAACCCCTATGCCATCCATATAGGGCATAATAAGGTCGAGAATGAGTACTTCAACCTCCTTTTTCTCCAGTACGTCCAAAACTTCCATACCATTGGCACAAACATCAACCATTTCAAAATCAGCTTCGTTGGCAAAGTAGTCCCTTAGGATTCCGCAAAATTCACGATTGTCATCTGCAACCAGAACTTTAATTTGATTAGATTCATTGAACATACTGATTTATTCCCCCTCATCCCTTAATAAATCGGATTTTATTGAATTACTAACCGTTTTCGACGGTAGATTAAGCATTTCCTGCTTTTTTTTTCCACTAAATTAACCAATTATCTCACACGCATTAACATAATGATACAGATAAATACACCGCTGCAAATGAAGCCTTTTTTGCTATTATACCTTAAATCTACTAATTTGTGGGATATCTCTTCAATTAAGCCGGCCCCTCAATTTGTCGAAACATTTTTATTGCTCCTTTACTTCATTCATTTCCGACAGCATATTATCCATAAAAATACCGTAGCCCCGTTCCGGATCATTAAGGAAAACATGGGTTACTGCTCCTA
>DHCD01000046.1:29026-54130 GCA_002398105.1 Syntrophomonas sp. UBA4911 | reverse complement strand
CGCTCAATATCCTCCCCGTTTACCACCGTGAATATCTCCGCTTTTCCTTCTTTTACCTGATGAGCATAACCTACTTCCAGGGAATAGGCCGAGAGCGGATTTTCTATCCGATCTGCGGTCTTCCCGTAAATACCGTAATAGGTATTTTTGCTGATACTGCCTTCAATTTCTCCTTTCCCATTAAAAATTCCTATTTTTTCACCTGGCTGCCCGGGCTTGCCCCTTTTGATAGCCTGAATGGAGGCACTGACGATTTTACCCTGCAAAACATCAATTCCCTGGCGGGTATCGGCATCAACTATGATGTGCCCCAAGGCTGCGTATTGATTGGTGTCGGGGTCCCAGAAACTAAGGGTGCCGACTCCCACTATTCCATCCCGCACATAAAGGCCGATGCGATACCTGCCCGTCTCACTGCAGGGAACGGGAACGACCGGGACATTTATAAATTTTCCTCGCCGCTTGATGCTGAGCGATACGGCTTCACTTTTTTTATCATCTATTATCCGGGCCAGATCATTTTCACTGTTTACAGTCTCTCCGTCGATCTGATAAATAAGATCACCTATTTCTATTCCTTCATCCCGGGCCGGATATTGTTTTTCACCTTTTTTATCCACTACGGGAGCAAAACCGACTACCATTATCCCCCGCGACTGCAGCAGCACCCCGATGGAATGCCCTCCGGCCACCAGGCGGCGGGTAGGCAGCGACTCTATCGCCATTGACTTGATCGGGATATAGCCCAGCAGTTTTAACTGCACATCCACTTTTCCGGGGCGAAGGGCGGTTATTTCGTAATTATCTCCCTCCCGGTTTACTACTACCGGCGGATCCTGGAATGAAGCGAAAACGCTTTCGGTCGGCCTTATAACCTGTAAATCAACCTTACTGGACAGCAGGGCCGGCAGTTCAATCGCTATCTGATTGGATTCACCTACTACCATGCGCTGATAGGAGGGCAGGCTTAACATGGTCCGCGCCTGGGGAGTAAAACAAATAGTAAGGAAAGCAAGTGCCAGAATAATTCCTATTGCCGGCCTGATTTTACGCACCCAATTCACTCCCGCCAAATTCATCCTGATTCCACTATTAACGTGGTGGTTGGGGTAGTGGAATCATATGCTATATTTTCTCCTTTACCCGGGCATACTATACTGAAGTTTCTATAAAAAGCCAGATAAATGTTTGACTTTATCTGACTATCAACATATAATGTATTTAGAACCCGTTGGGGGATAAATTTACAAGGAGGTTGGTACAATGTTCGAATTGAGTCCTTTTAGAAGAAGAAGAGAGCTTTCACCTGTGGATTTCGGCAGAGATTTTATTCGGGAATTCTTTGAGCCCGAATCCTGGTTTGATCTGGGTATAAAAGCCGATATCAAGGAAGACGCCAAAGAATACATTGTAGAAGCTGAACTTCCTGGAGTAAAGAAAGATCAGATCGTGGTCGAGTTTAAAGAAAATTATCTGACTATATCTGCCCAACAAGACGAAGAAATTAATGAAGAGCAGCCTAACTATGTGCGTCGGGAAAGAAGACAGGGAAATATTAAACGCAGTTTTTATGTAGAAAACGTGGACAGCGAGAAGATAAACGCTGAATATAAAGACGGGCTGCTGAGCGTTGTTCTCCCTAAATTAAAAGAAGTAAACCCCAATAATTACCGCATTGACGTCAAGTAATTAAAATAGCTGATGGGTACGGCGCCGGCACCGTACCCATCAGCTATTTTTGCGCTTGTTTCAGCATTTCCCGGGCATGTTCCAGGGTAAGGGGCGATAAATTATCGCCGGATAACATCCGGGCTATTTCCTGTTCCCGCTCTTTTTGATTCAACACTTTCACCCGGGTGAAGGTAGTCTCATTCTCTACCTGTTTTTCGATTAAGTAATGGGCATCGGCAAAACTGGCTACCTGGGCCGAATGAGTTACCAGAATTACCTGGTGACTGGCTGCCAGTTGGGACAGTTTCCGGGCCATGGCCGTCAGTGCGCTCCCTCCTACCCCCACGTCAATTTCATCAAATATCATGGTAGGCACCTGGTAAACCCGGGCCAGAACAGTTTTAAGCGCCAAGACGAAACGGGACAGCTCTCCCCCCGAGGCTATACGCGACAAAGGGGCGGGAGCTTCACCGGGATTGGGGGAAAAGAGAAAATCAATATGATCCATACCTTTAGGGCCTGGTGCTTCCCTGGTCTGTAAATCCACCACAAACCTTACGTGAGGCATGTTAAGTTGAATGAGTTCGTCATGGACCTTATCTTCTATTAATTTTGCCGCCCGGGTTCGAATTCCGCTCAGTTCTTCCGCCTTGAGCCGATAAGTATGCTCCAGTTCCGTAATAACCTTTTGTAATTCTTCTCTGCTTTCCTGCTGCCGGCTCAGCATTTCCAGCTCGCTGCGAGCCGCTTCCAGATAATGCAGCATCTCGCCAACGCTGTCGCCGTATTTTTTTTGCAAATGGGATATCTGATACAATCTGTCTTCCAGCTCTTCCAGCTGCCCGGGTTGAAAATCCAGGCTTTCCCTGAAGGAGGCCAGTTTCATAGCCATATCCTGCAGGCTGTAATATATCTCTTCCAGGGCCGTGCCCAGCTCGGCAAAGAAATTTTCTCCGGTCAGTCGATTAGTTATATCCCGGGCGCCGGATATCAGATCATAGGCATTTCTCCCCGCTTCATTGCTGTAAAGCAGGTTGAGGACCTGGTCGGTTCCTTCCAGCAGTCTGGCCGCATCTTTAATCCGGGTGCGCAGTGAATGAAGTTCTTCTTCCTCCCCTTCACAGAGACTGGCGTTTTCCAGTTCTTTGATCTGATAGGCCAGCAATTCCATCCGTTCCTGCTTATCCTGCCGTCCCCGTTCAATTGCCTTCAGTTCCTCTTGCTTGGCCCGCAGTTGTTTAAATATGGCTCCTACCTCGACCAGCAGCTCCGCGGCGCCATCGGCAAAGCTATCAAGATAATCCATATATTTTTCCGATTTCAATATGCTCAGATGCTCATGCTGCAGGTGCATATCCAATAACAGAGCCGCCAGTTCCTTCAGTGCCCCGGCAGTCACATTGCGCCCGTTGATCCTGGCTGCGCTTCTGCCGCTGGGGTAAATCTCCCGGCTTATGATAAGGGTATCCTCATCTTCCTCAATGAGCGTATGCTCGGTAAGAAACGCGAGCGCCTCGCTGGCGGGAGGTAAAATAAAAACCGCTTCGGCTACGGCCTTGCGGCTATTGTCTCTTATCCAGTCATTTTTTACCCTTTCGCCCATAATCAGGCCCAGGGCATCAATGATTATTGATTTGCCCGCTCCGGTTTCACCGCTCAGTACATTAAGCCCGGCATTGAACTCTATCCGCAGTTCGTCAATCAAAACGAAATTATTTATGTATATCTCCTGTAACATGACCTACCTCCCATCATCAGGCAATGAATCAGGAATTAATCAAGGCCTCGAAATAGCTTATAACACGGCTTACCGCTTTTTTAGGCTTTACTACCACAAATATAGTGTCGTCTCCCGCAACGGTTCCCAGAACATTTTCCAAACCGGCGAAATCTATCAGTGAAGCTATGGACTGAGCTGCACCAGGCAAGGTTTTAATTACAGCTATGTTTTCACTGTAGTCAATGTCCACAACTGAATCTTGAAATAGCCTGCGCATACGTTCCCGGGAGTTCTTTATAGGGCTGTTGTCGGGGAGAGCATAGCGGTATCCCTGCTCGTCCGGGATTTTGATAAGATGAAGTTCTTTTATATCCCGGGATACCGTGGCCTGGGTAACATCATAGCCGCTGCGCTTGAGGGCCTCGCATAACTCCTCCTGGGTAGAGATGCGCTGGTTAGTTATTATATCTACTAGGGCAAATGTACGCCTGGCTTTCATAACTGACCTCCGCTCAGTTTTTCTATACATATTATCTGGGGGGGAGAATTAATCTGATTCAAAAATCTGGTCTTGGTCACTTCGAACAGCTGCTGGGGTAATCCTGACAAGTATTTCTCTATAGTTTCCATTTCTTCCTGCCCGCCGGGATGACCCGGATAAAAAACCAGACTGATTATCCCTCCCGGTTTAAGGATACTCATGCCGGCAGACAAGGCCTGCCGGGTATCCTTGCTTCCGGTTGTCAGGCTGTGATCGCCTCCGGGAAGATAGCCCAGATTAAACATGCAAGCAGAGGGATGGTCTTCGATATAGTCAGTCATCCTGCTGTGATCAGCGTTTATCAGCACCACCTGATTTAAGCATTTATTGCGGTCCAGCAGTTCCCGGGTACTTGCAATGGCTTCATTCTGAATATCAAAGGCATATACCCGGCCCCGGGGACCTACCAGTTGAGCCAGGAACAGGGTATCCTTTCCCCGCCCGCAGGTGGCGTCAATAACCGTATCTCCCGGCTGTATCACCCGGGCCATTATCTGGTGGGAAATCAATACCGCATTGCCCAACATTCCCCCACTCCTTACCATATCCCTTCCGTCCGCTGCAATCTGTTTCCCATATTATTGAAGAAGCCGGCCCCTTTGAGATCGACCAGATTCAACTTGAATTCCGCCCGGCTGATTTTTATAGCATTCAGCGCTTTAAAGTCGCGCCTGATTTGTCCGTCTATACAGATAATCGCATCCTGACAGTCCAGGGGAGTAAGTTCCAGCATTCTCCGGGATGACAGGGCCATTGGCCTTTGACAGATAAAATGAGGCGCAATAGGAGTTATTATAAAGGCATCCATCTCCGGATCGCAGATCGGTCCCCCAGCGGAGAGCGAATAAGCCGTTGAACCGGTGGGAGAAGCGATTATTAAGCCATCCCCCCGGTATTCCCCTAATTTCTGACCGTCAACCGCCAGATTGAAACTGACCATACGCGGAGCAGCGGCCCTGACCACCAGTTCATTAAGGCAGTAGAACTTTTCCGCTATTTGGTCTTTTTCATATAAATCTATATTGAGCAGCATCCGTTCATCAATAGCATAATCCCCGCTCACCAGACGTTCCAGATAGTAATCCAGCTCCTGTGCTTCTATATTGCTGAGGAAGCCTACGGTCCCCATATTAACCCCCAGCACCGGCAGATTCCGGGAGGCATAATCCCTGGCTGTTCTTAATATAGTTCCGTCACCGCCCAGCACTATGATCAGATCCTGCTCCCCGCCCGGGCTCTCTCCTTCTATTTCCACCTCAATATTCAAGGCTTTCAGTTTACCGGCCAGCCTTCGCGCCATCTCCACCGTAGGTTCTTTATAGCGGTTATTTACCAGAAGGATCTTCAACTGCCTTTGCCTCCCAACTGTTGGTGGGCTTCATCAACTACCGCCGCCACCGCTTTATCAATATCAATTTCCGGAGAAACTATTTCTTTCCTGAGATGAATAAAAAACTCAATATTCCCCTGGGGCCCGGTTATGGGA
Organism: Syntrophomonas sp. UBA4911; assembly: GCA_002398105.1. GTDB lineage: Bacteria > Bacillota > Syntrophomonadia > Syntrophomonadales > Syntrophomonadaceae > UBA4844. The sequence continues at coordinate 48,712 of DHCD01000046.1, read as the reverse complement.
GAATAAGTTATCCCCGCACAATTGAGGTTCTCCCCGGCGGCAGCGGCGATGCAACGGAGCAGTACCTCGCGGTGTACGACCCGGTCCCGTACCACTCCTTTTTTGCCCACTTTATTCCTGCCGGCTTCAAACTGGGGTTTTATAAGGCTTATGATACTCCCCGCCGCGGTCAGCATATCCTTTATTACAGGAAAAACCAGGGCCGTGGAAATAAAAGATACATCCACCGTTATAATATCAACTTGCTGACCTAACTGTTCCGGCTTTAAATAGCGGATATTGGTTTTTTCCATACAGACCACCCGGGAGTCATTGCGCAGAGTCCAATCCAGTTGTCCATAACCCACATCTACGGCAAAAACCCGTCGGGCGCCGTGCTGCAATGCACAGTCGGTATATCCTCCGGTAGACGCGCCTACATCAAGCACGGTTTTATCCTTTAAATCCAGGGCAAATTCCCTTATCGCCTTTTCCAGTTTCAAACCGCCCCGGCTGACATATCTGGGACTGCTGCTCTCCACGATAATTTCGACTTCGTCAGGGAATCCGGCTCCAGGCTTGTCAACCCGCAAACCGTTTACTTTTACCTCGCCGGCCAGTATAATCGCCCGGGCTTTTTCCCGGCTGGGAGCCATGCCCCGGGCCAGCAGCAGTTGGTCCAACCTAGTTTTTGCCAAAATGAATTAACCCCCATGTCCTGTTGCTGGTCAATAATCCGGGCCACCGGGTGATAATACTCTCGGCTATGGACTCGGGGTCCATATTCAGAAACTCCAGCAGCTGTTCAATCTTACCCTGCTCGACAAATTCATCCGGAATACCGATCCGGAGCACCTCGGCTTTGACTCCATGGTCTTCCAGCAGTTCCAGTAAGGCACTGCCGAATCCTCCAGCCCGGCAATTGTCCTCAATAGATACCAGCCGCTGACACCGGCGGGCGGTCTGACAAATAAGTTTGCTGTCCAGCGGCTTGGCAAAGCGGGCATCAATCAATCCGGTGCTGATCCCCTTTGCAGTCAGGAGCTGCCTGACCGCCGCGCCTATACCCACTCCACGGCCGATTCCGATAATAGCAATATCATTGCCTTCCTCCACTATCCGAGCCTGTCCCAGCTCCAGCAATTGCAGAGGCTCATCAAGCGGCAGCCCTTCCCCCGCCCCGCGCGGGTATCTTATAGCCACCGGTCCGTCGATAGCAAGGGCCGTGTGCAGCATATTCCTCAGTTCCAATTCATTGGCCGGAACCATAACCGTCAAGTTAGGGATACTGCGTAAATAAGATAAATCGAATACCCCATGATGGGTGGGTCCGTCCTCACCTACCAGCCCGGCCCGGTCCACCGCAAAAATAACCGGTAGTTTCTGCATAGCCACGTCATGGATGATCTGGTCATAAGCCCGCTGCAAGAAGGTAGAGTAAACAGCCACCACCGGCCTCAGTCCACCCCGGGCCAAACCTGCCGCCAGGGTCACCGCATGCTGTTCACATATCCCTACATCAAAAAATCGGTCGGGATAATGATGAGCGAATTCAACCAGGCCGGTACCGCTGGCCATAGCCGCCGTAATCGCTACCACCCGATCATCTTCTCCGGCCCGCTGCAGCATAAAGTCGCCGAAAACCTCGGTATAGGTCTTGAGGGTCCGGGGACGCTGCTTGCCGGTATTTATATCAAAGGGTCCGATACCGTGAAACCGGCCCGGATCATTCAAAGCCGGCTCATAGCCGCGCCCCTTCTGGGTAATGGTATGGACCAGCACCGGTCCTTTCATTTTGCGTACATTGGTCAGGACCGTGATCAGCTCTTCCAGATTATGCCCGTTCACCGGTCCGATATAAGTAAAGCCCAATTCTTCAAAGAGTATGCCGGGGACCATAACATACTTGACCATGTCCTTAAATTTACCTGCCGCCCTGGCAATATTGGGCCCAATAGCCGGTATTCTATTCAGGGCGGATTCTATTTCTTCCTTTTTCCGGGAATAGGAGGGGTCGGTGCGAAGTCGGTTAAGATAGGCGGACATAGCGCCAACATTGCGGGAAATCGACATTTCATTGTCATTAAGAACCACAATCAGGTCCCGGGCCTCATGTCCGGCATGATTCAGAGCCTCGAAGGCCATTCCTCCGGTAAGGGCTCCGTCCCCGATAACGGCTACCACCGAATGCCGCTCTCCCCTGATATCACGGGCCAGCGCCATACCCAGCGCAGCCGAAATTGAGGTGCTGCTGTGGCCGGTGTTGAAGGCATCATGGGGCGATTCCTCAGTTTTAGGGAAACCGCTCAATCCTCCGAATTGACGCAGCGAACCCATCTCCTGCCAGCGCCCGGTAAGAATCTTGTGCACATAACTCTGGTGTCCCACATCCCATATTATTTTATCTTCGGGGGTATGAAAGACATAATGGAGCGCTATAGTGGTCTCCACCACTCCCAGGTTAGCCGCCAGATGTCCGCCGCAGCGGGAAACACTGTTAATCAGCATCTCTCTTATATCTTCGGCTAATTCATTCATCTTGCTTATATTAAGTCTTTTTACATCATCAGGCGAGCTTATTGATTCTAATATTTTGTACATAAAATTCACCTTCTATTTTTTAACACTTCCATACCGCTTACACCCTCCCACCATGCCATAACAACAGCTACGCGAAAGATGATCCTATTGGCGTGGTTGACCGCAACACTCTTGCCCACCGCTTTGCCTCCCACGGTAAGAGCGGCAATAAGGCTGGTCATCACCGAACCGCCCAGAATCAAATCCACAAATTCCAGACGAGAGCTGAGGCTGACTACTATTCCGGCCCCAATAGCTCCACTGAGGGTACCGGCAATATCCCCTACCACATCATTGCAGAAATTAGCTACGATATCATTATTGCGAATAATCTTTACCGCCTGCCATGCGCCAAATACTTTTTTTGCCGCCCTGGCATTAAAAGGCGGCAAAATAGCTGCAGTGGCAGCAGTTCCTATAATATCAAAAAATATCCCCAGGAAAATAATAATACCCAATAGAATAATAGCCACAATCACACTGTTCACCGCCCGGACCAAGGCTTCTGACCCCAGGCTTACCAGCAGGGCAATAAAAAATGTGAAAAAGGCTACTATAGATCCCGATATTAAGTTACCCTTTTTAACATAGCCCATCAATTGCGCTATATCTCCCGGATACCCCCGGTACCAGCATGCTTCGGTCCCACTGCCGCCAGGGGAAAATCAATAAGTATACTGGCAAAAGGTTATTTGTCGAGTAAACGCTGCGACTTAGGTCCAGCAGGTTTTCCCAGCAGGTCACCCGATTGTTGCCAAAAGGGCGGTTTCCCTTTACGCCTGCTCCACCTCGTTACCGGGGATGGGACTGGATTACCACTTAGTACGCACTTTAATCCTCGTCAAATTGTGCCAGGCACACAGTCTAGGAGTTTTCCTCTGCAACCCACATCAATTTCTAGCCTCTTTTGCAATAACGGTTTCAGAGCAGATGCCCCAATCCTGGCCGGGATCTGAGCATCCTTCTGCACCCATTCGCCGCCACCACTCAAGGCAGGCTACGCTGCACCCAGCTTCTACCAAATGCAGGTTTTCATATTACCACCGTAATATGCCTCCACGAACAAGAGGGTCATGCCCGCATGCCGTTGCGGATTGCCCCCCTGCCCTTAACTCCCAGCAATGACCCCTGACTGGGCGTCACAAGCCAAAACCAGAAGCTTCATCGTTGTGCCCTTAACGGATTTTTAGGCCCGTTCTCAAAACTGATAGGGTTGACTAGAATACTGCAACCTTTTGCCAGATCGTTTATCAATATTATATTATATCACAGCAGATACTTTTCTATCTAGCTGCGATTGACCCCGCCAGACCTGCCGGTCAGTTTTTGCGGATCAGAGTAAAACAGGCCAGTTGGCGCAGAAAATCTGCTTCCTTACCGAATTTTTCCAGGCTGCGAATGCAGGCGGCGACACAATTCTCCGCCATTTCCCGGGATTTTTCCAATCCCAACAGACCGGGATAAGTAGTCTTGCCATTCTTGGCATCACTGCCGGTGGGTTTGCCCAGCAATGCCTGGTTTCCGTTTATGTCCAGTATATCATCGGTTATCTGAAAAGCCAGTCCGAAATTCCTGGCATATTCGTCTATGGCCGTCAACCCTTCCTGATTTATATCACCTATCAGCGCCCCGGATCTCAAAGCAGCTTGAAACAGTTTCCCGGTTTTCAGGCTATGCAAAGTTTTTAAGGTTTCATAATCAATGTTTTTGTCTTCCGACTCAAGGTCGATCACCTGTCCCCCAACCATTCCCTGACTGCCGGCGGAATCTGCCACTTCCCTGATTACCCGGATCAGATTGATCAACTTTACTTCCGGCAGTTCAGCCGCTTCCGTCATTACCGCAAATGCTCCGGTTAACAGGGCGTCCCCGGTCAAGATGGCGTTGGCTTCCCCAAATACTATGTGACAGGTAGGCTTGCCCCGGCGCAGCTCATCATTATCCATAGCCGGCAGATCATCATGAACCAGGGAATAGGAATGTATCATTTCCAGGGCACAGGCAATGGAAACGGCATTGTCCTGATTGCCTCCCGCCAGCCCGGCCCCTTCCAGCACCATGATCGGGCGCAGCCTTTTGCCCCCGTTAAATACCGCATAATGCATGGCTTCATGGATAACCGGGGGATAAGCATCCTTCCGGGTAAGATACTGCTTAAGGCAGTTATCTATATAGTGCTTGCGCTTCTCCAATTCCTGCTTGAATTCTGGGAAATCGAAATCCATTGAATTCTCCTTTCCGGGCTATTCCAGATCCAACAATTCCAGCTCGCCGTTAAGATTCTTAACCAGACGCTGGATTTTACCTTCCGCCTGCTGCAGCTGCTGCTGGCAATAGAGGGACAGCTTAACTCCCTGCTCAAACAGCCGGATGGATTCTTCCAGCTCCAGGCTGCCCGATTCCAGTTTCTCCACTATATCTTCCAATGTCTTCAGGGCATCTTCGAACTTCATCTCTCCCACCGGTTCACCCTCTCCCTGTCTTTTACGGCAGCATTAATCACACCATCGGATAAATCTATCTGTATCTCTTCGCCCGGCTCAACCTCTGCCACCATATGGATCACCCGGTCTCCGCGGCGAACCACAGCATAACCCCGGCTCAACACTTTTAAGGGGCTGAGTTTATCCAGAGCCGTAACTCCCATGGAAAACTGATGCTCTTTTAATTTCCAGCCTGCCTGGACTTCATCCAACATTTTATGGCTCAAGGCCATAAGCCTCTCCCGGTTTTTATCCACTATTACCCCGGGCTCCCGCCAGATCCGGCGCATCATAACCCGATCCAGCCTTTCCCCACTCTGATTCAGCCGATTATCCGCCGCCCGCATCAGTCTTTGCTGCCAATCGTTGATGCCAGCCTCTAAATTATGTATATCCGGTACGGCCAATTGAGCTGCCTGGGTGGGAGTAGCGGCCCGCAAATCGGCGGCCAAATCCGCCAGGCTGTAGTCGACTTCATGCCCCACCGCGGATATAATGGGAATACTGGACTCGTAGATGGCTTTTACCACTTCTTCACTGTTAAAAGCCATCAAATCCTCAAAAGAGCCGCCGCCCCGGCCGACAATTATCACATCCACCGCCGAATACTGATTGAGCATTTGAATGGCTGCCGCCAGTTCCAGCGGAGCTTCCACTCCCTGGACCGAACTGTGGGCCAGTATCAGTTCCACTCCCCGGTGTCTTTGCCGCAACACCCGCAGAATGTCCTGAAAAGCTGCACCATCCTGGGAGGTAACTACTCCCACCCGGTTGACCAGGGGCGGGATAGGCTTCTTTTTATCCAGGTCAAAATACCCTTCTGCTGCCAGCCGGTTTTTCAGCTGTTCCAGATATAAAAACAGTTCTCCGACTCCGTAAGGCTGCATCTCCTCGGCATAAAGCTGGTACTTCCCCTGACGGGCATAAACCGCAACCGACCCCCGCAAAAGGATTTCCATGCCATCTTCCGGCTTAAACTTCAAATTACGGACCCGGCTCTTAAACATGACACAGCTTATCGCCGCCTCCTCATCCTTCAGGGTAAAATAGGCATGGCCTGATTGCTGGTAAAGCCTGAATCCCGATATTTCACCCTTAAGCCAGAAGTCCTGCAGCAGATCGTCACCCACCAGGAGGCGGTTTATATAATGGTTTAACTGGCTTACGCTTAAATATTCATTCATACCTGACCCCGATTTCGGCGTGCCGCCCGCGATACATTTTCACAGAGTTTGGCAATCAGCACCGGACCCAATCCACCTGGGACCGGCAATAGATAACCGCCGCTGCCGGTCACTGATTCACAGTGCACATTGCCGCAGCTGGAGCCGGACTCCCAGTAAAAGCCGGCATCAATAATAAGCGGTTCGCCCTGAATATCCGCCTCCCTGATAATCCGGGGCGCCCCTTTCTCCACCATCAGGATATCAGCTTTACCGGCCAGACCGTCTTGGTAGCAAGGATATAGGCTAACCGGGTATTGGCGTTTTAATAAAATGGTGGCCAGCGGAACCACGACATCAAAGGAATCCCCTGCCAGAATGATTTTTTTCCCTTCCAGCGACGGATAAACCCGGTCGATCACTTCCAGACAGGCCAAAGCCGCGCAACTTACAAACAGAGCCCCGTCACCAGCCAGCCTTCCCCGATTAGCCGGCGTAAAGCCATCCACATCCTTCTCTATCTTTATCGCTCCCAGGATTTCTTCTTTCTCTTTTTCCAGCTCATCAGGCAGAGGAAGCTGTAATAAAATGCCATCCACCTTATTATCCTGATTGAGCTCTTCAATAGCAGTGAGCAGGTCCTGCTTGCCGATATCTTCAGGCAGTAGCACCATCCGGGTCTCTCCCCCAATGGAGGCGACGGCCTTTTCCTTCAGCCTTACATAAACCAGGTTATCCTGACGGTCGCCGACCACAATTATAGCCAGTACCGGTTTGATACCATCATTCAGGTTGGCTTCCCGTAAGCCCTCCCGAATCTCCTGAGCGATCCGGGTACCACTAATAACTTCCATTGATTACGCCTCCAAATCTGATATTTATTTTTGCTGCCGATCTCGCGGAACCGGAGCCTGAATTACATTAATGATCCGCGCGTATTTCCCGGAATTCCTGAAGCTTCGCCTCTAATTGCTTTCCCGCTGACTCAGGTAGGCGGCCAGCATGGCTATGCCTACGGCGTTGTCGGTACTGAGGCCGGGGGCGGCGAAGTAGAGTTTAAGCCCTACTGCCGGATGTTCCAGACGCTCCCGCAGACGCTGCCGGATAAGACGGTTGGCCATTACCCCGCCTACCAGCAATACTTCCTTTAATCCGCTTTTCTCTGCCTGCCGCCGCAAACACTTTTCCAGAGTATTGGCTATGGTTCTGAATACCGCACCAGCTACCGCCTCCGGTGCTTCTCCCTGTTGCAGCAACTGCCGGGCGCGGGTTTCCGCTCCGGAGAAAGAAAAGGAATCCTCTTTGACGGCTGAGGGAATAGCCGGCATACTTTCTCTTTCCCATCTGTCAGCCATTGCTTCCAGAAGCTTGCCCGCAGGAAAAGATAATCCCAGAGCTACACCGACCCGGTCCACCAGTTGACCGGCATGCAGGTCGGAACCTGCCATGGCAATATCTATGTCAAAAGCCTTTTCCTTTCCCTGTTTTACCAGCAATACCTCTGAGGTCCCTCCGGAAAAATGACAGGCTATAAACGCCGTTTCCGACAGCAGTTCTTCATTTCCTTTTATACCCGCCATAATATGCCCTTCCTGGTGGCTGAGCCTGAGCAGAGGTACGGCAGTGTAGTGACTGAGCACCTGAGCCTGGGATAAACCGGCGGTAAATACCGGCATATAACTCCCCTCTATATTGCGGGGAAATGCACTCACGGCCATAGCCGCCACTTTTCCATTTATGCCTGCCGGCAGCTGGGCAAATAAAAAAGGGAGGTTCCGCCAGTGCAGAAAAAGCGCTTCTGACTGCTGTAAACCTTTTTCTCCCGGTCTGACCTCCAATACTTTTCTGCTGTCACTGATAATATTGTAATCAGCATCCACCACCGCTATTGATGTGGTGTAAGCGCTGGTATCTATACCCAGATAGAGTTTCATCTCGACTCACCCAGCATTTTATCCAAAATAGCATTTATAAACGCCACTGAGGTTTCGTCACTGTACTTTTTAGCTATTTCCAGGGCCTCATCTATAGCCACCACCGGTTCAGACTGTTCATAAAACATGACCTCGTAGCCTGCAACCCGGATAATATTGCGATCAATGGCCGACATCCGGTTTAAGGACCAGTCTCTGGCATAATGGCTTATTTTACTGTCAATCTGTTCCAGATGGGCTAAACAGCCCATAATCAGATCCCACGAAAACACCCGGTCTTTGTCCGCCAAAGAATTATCTTGCAGCAGGTATCTGAATGCGCGGTGAGGATCAGCATCTACCTGATCAACCTGAAACAGTACCTTAAAAGCAAATTCCCGTGCCTTTCTCCTGCTCAAACCTTTTCTCCTTTCTAAGGCTGCTTATCTTTAAACATACGCTTTAACCATTGCTCAAAGTTCTTTTTCTCGTCTAGTTCCTTGCCGATAAAAAACCCCAAGGCGATACACATAATGATGAAAATTGTACGCCAGAAGCCATAGTTTATGAAAAGGATACTGGCCAGCAATCCCAATACTACACCTATAGCTTTGCCGCGATGCTGTTCAAATATAATCCGCAGGATATTCTCCCACATAATAGACGCCTCCTTTCCGGACGTAAAAACCACCTTGGAAGATATAGCCGCAATATGGAATAAAAGAGATAAAGGCGGAGAAAAGCATTGTAACCTCTAGCCCTCACCCTCAGATATGCATTAATCCATAACATGAGTTCTGCCCCAACCGAAGCCGGGCTTTTATGGAATATTGCGGCTACACCTTCCGCCGCTCTAACCCGAGGCTAATAACCCGGCTTCTGAGTGTTGCCGGCTTTCACACCCGGGCTCAGGTCATCAACCAGCACCTTGACCTCGGCTACTTTCAGGCCTCCTGTATCCTCCAGGTATTTCCTGACCACATCCTGAACCTTCTTACTGAGCTCGGGAACACTTATATCCGGATTTATCATCATGTGCAGGTAAACCTGGAGCCCGTCCGCTCCGTTGCTTACGGCCGGTCTGATTTCCTTAATACCCTCAATCGTCTTGGCCGCTTTCATAATAATGATTTTGACAGCAGAAACCGTGATTGATACTTCACCGGTCAGACTGCGTTCCACCTCAATTGATTGGGGCCGGGGCTCCAGCTTGATAGTGGACAGGAAAACCAAAACTCCCACTACCAGCAATACGACCCCTACCAGTCCTACTATTATTCGATTTTGAGGAGTGGACAGGGCCAGTTCTATGTAAGTCAGCGGCTCGGGTCGGCCAACGGAAGCCGCCACAGCCAGTCCTGCCACGATAATGAGAAGCAAGTTATAGACAAAAAGAAGCATTCGCCATATACTTTGCATTACGTCACCTCTTTCCAAACGGTCATAATACAGATAACCCCCTGGAAAAACAGGGGGTTGTCCATATCGTTAATACCAAAGCTTACTCTACGATCAACTCAGCATCGGCTTCATCAGCATTGCCGCTTTTCTTCATAGATACGCCGACAATATGCACGTTTACTGCAGTAACAGCAAGTCCGGTCATGGTTTCAACCGCCATTTTGACTTCTTTCTGTACGGTTTCCGCTACCTCAGGGATTTGATAACCAAATTCAACCACTATATAGATATCAATTTTAGTTTCATCATCTATAACTTCTACCTTGATACCTTTGCCGAAATTCCTTTTTCCCAGCTTTTCAACCAGATCAGTGCTCCAGCCTCCGCTCATGGAAGCAACACCTTCAACATCAGCAGCGGCCAAACCTGCAACCGTAGCTACTACTTCGTCAGCAATTCTTATCGCTCCAAATTCGTTATTAACCTCCGGTTTGACATTATCCATTTTTCCACCTCCATTAATAATTGTATACTTGATATTTTAGCATGCAAAGCCACATTATCAAATTACACAGCTTGATTTTTTCAATATTATATCTCATCACTCATTCTGCGCTGGATGAAGTTGGTATATACCTCTCCTCTTTGAAAAAAAGCATTATCCAGCACTTTAAGGTGAAACGGGATGGTGGTGGCGATATTTTCAATGTTAAATTCCTGCAGGGCTCTTTTCATCCGGCTGATAAGTTCCTGCCGTTCAGGCGCCCAGACAATCAGCTTGGCTACCATGGAATCATAATACGGCGGTATAGTGTAATTGGGATATACGGCGGAATCGACTCGAACTCCAGGTCCTCCCGGAATCAGGTACCGGCCTACTCTCCCCGGCGAGGGGCGGAAATCGTTATCGGGGTCCTCCGCATTGACCCGGCATTCCATAGCACAGCCGTTAATGCGGATATCTTCCTGGGTATAATGCAGGGCCTCTCCAGCGGCAATCCTTATCTGCTCCTTCACTAGATCAACTCCGGTAATCATTTCTGTCACCGGGTGTTCAACCTGGATACGGGTATTCATTTCAATAAAATAGAAATTGCGGTTTTTATCCACCAGAAACTCCACCGTTCCGGTACTGTAATAACCGGCAGCCCGGGCGGCTTCAACTGCCACCGCCCCCATCCGGCTGCGCAATTCCTCATCCAGGAAAGTAGAAGGAGCCTCCTCCAGCAGTTTCTGATTGCGCCTCTGTAAAGAGCAGTCCCTTTCTCCCAGGTGAATGATATTGCCCTGCTCGTCTCCCAACACCTGAAATTCTATATGACGAGGTTCTTCTATGTACTTCTCAATGTAAACCTCGTTATTATCAAAGGCAGCACCTGCTTCCATCCTGGCCATTTCCAACGATTCTTTTAAAGTGCCTTCTCCATGAGCCAGGCGCATACCCTTGCCGCCTCCGCCGGCAGAAGCCTTTATCATTACCGGGTAGCCGATCTCCCGCGCTACCGCCAACGCTTCTTCATAGGAAGCAACCGCTCCCTTGCTCCCCGGAACCAGTGGAACTCCGGCCTTGCTTACGACCTCACGGGCTGTGACCTTGTCTCCCATAAGTTTTATGACATCGGGGCGGGGACCGATAAACTTTATCCCATGAGTATCGCAGAGCTCGGCGAAGTAGGCATTTTCCGCCAGAAAACCATAACCGGGGTGAATAGCATCCACCCCTTTATTCTTCGCTGCCGCTATAATATTAGCTATATTCAGGTAACTCTCCCGCGCCGGCGGGCCCCCTATGCAAATCTTTTCATCCGCCGCCTGTACATGCAAACTGTCCTGGTCGGCAGTTGAATAAACCGCCACTGTTTTCACGCCCAGTTCCCGGCAGGCTCTTATAATCCTGAGGGCTATTTCACCACGGTTGGCAATAAGTACCCTGGAAAACAATTTACCACCCCTAATCTTTCTCTATCAGGAATAATGCCTGGCCATATTCAACCGCTTCGGCATTGCGTACCAGAATATCAACTATAGTACCGGCAGCCTCTGATTTAATTTCATTCATCAGCTTCATGGCTTCCAGAATACAAAGGGTCTGGCCCGGGTCAACCCGGTCTCCCAGCTTAACAAAAGCCGGAGCATCCGGTGCGGGAGAGCTGTAAAAAGTCCCTACCATCGGGGCCACCACTTCTACGACGTTTTGATTATCGACCGGCAAATTTTCTTCCTTAACCGGTGCTGCCCCACCGTCACCGACAGCCGCCGGCGCCGGCTTATCCTGGCCGGCGGCAGAGCAGGTTTTGCGCAGGCTCAGTCTATAATCGTCTTTTTGCAATTCCAGTTCGGCGATACTGGTTTGATCCAGCATCAACATCAGCTCTCTTATTTCATCAATATTCATTTCATTATCTCCTCTACTTTGCATCTCACTTGTCCGGCCGGCTGATGGCAGCTTAACTGCCGGCTTTTCTTTCAGCAAGTCATCCCTGACTTCATCCCGGGATGAAATCTGAGGGATGTCTTCATGGCTTCTACCCTGGCGATATTCGAAAAACTTTAATGCTACCTGGGGGAAAAGAGCATAAGTTAAAATATCTTCCTCTTTATCGGTCCATACCGCTACTTCCTGTTGGGACCGCTCCCAAGCGGGCGGCATCAGATCGGCCGGCCTTACCTGAATAATCTCCTCATCGCCGATAATCTTTTTACGGATATCCTCTTTGATGGGGGCCGGAGGTTTGCCATAGTAACCCCGCACATAATGTTTTACCTCTCCGGGGCACATTTTATACCTTTCCCCCATCAAAACATTCAGAACTGCTTGAGTTCCTATAATCTGACTGGTGGGGGTAACCAGGGGCGGGTAACCCAGGTCTTCCCTTACCCGCGGGATCTCCTGCAAGACTTCATCCATACGATGGGCCGCCTTCTGCTGTTCCAACTGGGAATGCAAGTTGGAAATCATTCCTCCGGGAACTTGATGTTCAAAAACTTTCATATCTGAAATCCGGGTGACGCCACGCTCGAAACCTTTATGCTTGCGTAATTGTTCAAAGTGGTTGGCAATGCCGAAAAGCTGGTGCAGTTCCATCCCCGTATCCCATTCGGTTCCCTGCAGAGCGCGGACAATAGTTTCTACCGGAGGCTGGGAAGAGCCAAAGGCCATAGGCACACTGGCAGTATCAATAATATCCACTCCGGCTTCTATCGCCTTTATCAGAGTGGCGATAGCCAAACCTCCAATATAATGGGTATGCAACTGAATGGGCACGTCTAAGTTCTCCTTCAAAGCCCGCACCAGTTCATAAGAAGCATAAGGCGCAAGCAAGCCGGCCATATCCTTTACACAGATAGAATCTGCCCCCATATCCCGCAAATACAAGGCCGTGTCGACAAAATGCTGCATGGAGTGAACCGGGCTGATCGTGTAGACCACCGAGGGCTGAGCATGTTTGCCGGTCCTTTTGATGGCTTTCATACAGGTTCCCAGGTTTCGAATATCATTGAGGGCATCAAAAGTCCGGAAAATGTCGATCCCGTTTTCTGCTGCCTTTTCGATGAATTTTTCCACAATATCATCGGGGTAGTGGTTATAACCTACCAGTGATTGCCCTCTTATAAGCATCTGCAGCTTAGTCTGTTTTATTTCCCGGCGGATGGTTCTGAGCCTTTCCCAGGGGTCTTCGTTCAGGTAGCGGATGCAGACATCAAAAGTGGCCCCTCCCCATACTTCCAACGAATAATATCCCGCATTATCCAAATTCTGCAGTACCGGGAGCATATCGTCAGTGGTCATCCGGGTAGCCCACAGGCTCTGATGTCCATCCCTCAAACTCGTATCGGTAATTTTAATTCTTCCCATTGCTTACCTCCCAGTAGTATAACAATCATAAAATTTTAGCAGCACCTTGGGCTTACCTTATATACAAATAGGCTCAGGCCAAGGGCCTGAGCAAGTTGGTCCCACTACACTTGTTAATATTATAAAAATAAACCCCCTCTATTTCAATCATTTTTGCTCATGTATACATTACTCATTATTCCCGCTTCGAAAAACCATGCCTATGTTTTCGTCATTAACCTCTAAAACCCGGCCAATCAGGCCTTTAATTTCCTCCTCATCAATTGCTGCCGCCTCTCCCTTTATAACCACGGTGCTCATCCCCGGTTCACTGATCACCACACACTCCTCAATTCCCCGGGATTTAACTAAATTTTCCGCTTTCATCTCTTTCTCCATTTCTTCCATTATACGTATTATTTTCAAGGATGCTTCCTGCGCCGCCTGCCCCTGGGCCTCGTCCTGAGCCAACTCCTGCAGCACCTGCATTTCACGGCTGCGGCTGCGCTCTCTTTGCAGACGATATTCAGCAAAAAAATCCTCCCCGCTGCGGGATTCCATATTATCAGCGGTCTTTTCCGGCTGGGACTCACTCATTGCACTATCGGGAGCATTGATGGGCTCTTCAAAACTTCGCCCTCCCCACAACATATTGGCCGCTACAATTACTGCCAGCACTACACCGGCAATAACGATAATTTTTTTAGCCTTTTTTATTTCCAACACCATGTGCCTCTCCCCTTTGCTTTTATATATCCTGCCCCGGCATGACACAAACCTGATGGGGTGATACATTTAGCAGTGTAGCCGTGGCCTGAATCAACTTTTCCTGGATCAATGGCGAACCGGCTCCCTCGGCTACGACCAGTACTCCGATTACTTCCGGGGTTTTGTCCTCAACCAGCAGCGGGGTTCCGGCCGATACCGCCAAGTCACGAGTTACATTACTCTCACTGGTGGTTTTCTTGAGACCGTTCTGGCTTTCCTCAATCTCCCGTTTTTCATTCCGGGTATTGGCGGCATAGGTCTTTACCCCCCCCGAAGCCAGAGTTATACTGACTTTCACTTTTCCCGCCCCATCAATCCGCGATAATATATATTCCAGCTCCCCGGTCAAATCCTGATTGATTTTATTACTCCCCTTGCCGCTGGCAGTATTATCGGTTGCGGTTTTGCCGCCGCTGTCCGGGCCGGTTCGGGTGACCGGCCAGATTAAGGCCAGAAGGCCGAGACAGATAGCAATAACCATGATATATCTGCTCTTCTTATTCAGAAAGCGAACCGGCCCTTCATTATCATTCTTATCCCCTCTGATCCATTCGTATAACACAGCATTAACCCCCTTCAAACTTGATTTCGATGGGAACATTTTTAAACCCGTAGAGATTATTGATAACATTGCGGATTTTTTCTTCCGTTTGCTTTTGGTCGACGGGCGGGGATTGCTCCCCTCCCTGGGAAAAGGCCTTGATTTCATCCCCCTCTCCCGGCAGGGCTGGGCTCTCCTCCGGTCTTACCGTCAGGTGCAGCTGCTGCAGAGCTCCTTCATCATCCAATACGGCTCTGGTCTCTACTTTATTTACCCCTGGTACCAGCATTGCCACTGCGCTTATTTGCCCTTCGATTTTTCCCGTGAAACTGCGGTCAGAAGTATTGGCCAGCTGCTGGTTAAGGCGGCTGCCCCGCTCCAGCACTTCTCTTTCCTGCTCTGGAGTAAGCTGGTAATCCCAGAGGTTCACTTCCAGGTCCCTGCCTGCAAATAAAACGTTCAGTACCGGGTTCAAAACCGCTATGATAATAAACAGGCCCATGGCAAAACGAACGAAAGGTTTTACCCGCCCCTCCGGAAGCATAATTTCCAGGAAACTGGCCATGATGATTATTACCAGTACGTTCTTTACCATTCCCGTCAGTAAGGCCATAAGGTCCTCCTCGAATAAGATGTACCACAGACTGCCCGGATTTTATCCAGGTTTAATATCGGTTGCTATTTATCGCAGCATGCCCAGATTATTGGTCATACCTGCCACAATGGCAATCATAATGAAAAACATCAGGCCTACCGCTGCCACGGTAGCCAACATCAAAAAAAGGTGGGTGCTCATAACCTCAAGTATTGCCGCCGTGCGCGAATCTCCCAGAGGCTCCACGATAGCAGCCGACAGCTTGTAAATCAGTGCGATAGCAGCGATTTTAACCAGGGGGGCCAGAATAATCCCTGCTATTACCAGTACTCCGTATATGCCCAAGGCCTGTTTTATCATTATGACGTACCCGGCGGCCACCTCCACGGTGTCGGAAAACATCTTGCCCACTACCGGTATGGCATTGTCGGTAACGAACTTCGTGGTTCGCAACGCTATCTTATCCAGAGTAGCGGCATATACTGCCCTCAAGCTGATAAAACCTACGAAGATGGTCAGAAAAAATCCCAATGATAACTGCGCCATCTGGGTAAAGAATTTGGCCATTCTCTCTACCTTTAAGGTGTCTGACATATGATTAACCAGATTGAGAATGGCGGAAAGGATTATTAAAGGGAAAACTACATTCTTCACCGTGGTAGCGAAAGCAGTGGCACCGGTCATGAGTAACGGCAGCAGCATGACGGTGCTGTTAATATTACCCAGCCCGGCCGTTAATACCAGCATCTGAGGAAGCATAGCGGTCATAAAAGCCACCATGTTATCTATACTCTGCTGGCCGATGGCCAAAACGATTTTAAAAGAACTCAAGGCAATGGCGGATAAAGCCAGGAAGCAAGCCAGATAAGACATCTGGGCGACTGATGAGGAAAACGCGGTCTGTAAATTGATGAGCAAAGCCGCAATAACGGAAAGAACCAACAATCTCCCCAGTAAGCTGGAATTCGCCAGTATTTCTTTGCCCACCAGGCGTAAAATCCCTTCTCCGGCATCCTTCACATTGAATTTCCATTCCCCCTTGATAAAATCAAGCAGCCACTCCTTCAGGGGTTTGCCCTCCATCAGAGAATCCACTTCTGTATCCAGTTTATCCCGGTATTCTTCCAGAGCGTCCAGATCAAGGTTCTTCAAGGTGTCCTCAAAGGAAAAAACCGGCTCGCTTTCGGCTGCCCTGACTGCCCCGGGAAAAAACAGGCCGTACAAAGAAATAAGCAATAACCCGGTTATCAAAACATGTAAAGGCCGGGTTTTGCCGGCAGCCAGAGGGCTCTTTCCGGTTACTGCTGCTTTTTTCACCGGCATTTTCCTCCAATCTCCTCTCCAGTGGCTTAGGCGGCATGTAATTAAAAATCATCTGCAAGATATAAAAGCTAAGCCCCCAATGAACTTAAATCGACCCCGGCTTCCCACTCAAATGGTCGGATGATACCGGTCGCTCTGCCAATCCCTGGTCTTCACCCCGTTATCCTGGCATCAACTGCATGAGAGATTCCAGTATGGCTATCATGATGGGGAGAGCCAGTACGGCAATAATGATCTTAGCGGCGAATTCCACCTTTTTGGCTACCGCCTGCTCGCCCGCATCCTGGCAAATAGCGGCTGCAAATTCTCCCAGGTAAGCCACTCCCAGTATTTTCAAAATGGTGGCAAAGAAAAAATAATTCACTTCGGCCCGGCGGGTTAACTCCCGCATCACATTAAGGATGGAAGCCATCTTTCCCATCATCACCGTAAAGATGACGATACTGAAAACAATGCTTAGTATTACTGCCAGAACCGGATTCTCCTGCCGCAATATCAAGAGGAGGATAGTCGTAACCAGGGCTAATCCCACCACTTGAGCAATTTCCATGGTCATCGCTCCTTGCAAGTCTTGTCATGACCTTCGGGAAGGTGCAACCGTAATACCGCCAAAAAGATTACAGATTGAACACAGATCTGACCACCATGAAAAGCTGGTTCATCAACTGCACGACTATGATCAGAACCACAACGACTCCGGCCAGAGTCAGCATCTCCGCCTGTTCTTCCTTTTTAGCCTGTTTGAGCACGATTGACAGCACTGAAATCAGTATTCCTATACCGGCAATGCGAAAGATTATATCAATATCCACCTCAACCGCCCCTTTATTTTTATATTCAACTTACAGATACGGACCCGTTTATATATCCCGTATCTGCAGCCTTAAATCAGCAACAAGACTACCACCGTTCCTATGATGAAGCCTCCGTAGCTCCAGAGCTTATGGCCGGAATCCAGTTCCGCCCGGGCCTTCTCCTCCTGAATCCTTAATTCTTCCTGCAGGAGGTCGAACACCTTTCTCTGTTCACCGGCATCGGATCTGCCCAGTTGCACCGCTAGGCTGTCCAGCAGACTTATATCTCCGGCCTTCAGGCTGGAATGCTCCACCAGTTTTTGAAGACCTGTCCGCCAGGCCTCTTCCGCGGTAGTTCCTTGTCGGGAATTGAGCAGCCTGGCACTTTCCGCAAACAGAAAAGCCGCCGGTTTCTCGCAAAATGTAGCCGTTCGGGTCAGGGCCCGGGAAAGGGGGGTATAGGCACAGGTGATTTCCTTCTCCAGGAAACCCAGAGCCATCCTGATATTTTTCAGCTCATCGACCCTCTTTTCAAAGCGCCGGGCACCGCTTAAGCCAAAGCCTCCGAACCCACCGATAATTAAAGCTATACCCAGGGTTTTAAATAGCATATTAATCCCACCTGACTATATCCTGGATTGAACCCGGACCGTTTGTCCGTGATAAAATTACGGCCAGCTTAAAGGCCCGGCTTGACAGCAGTTCCCGCATTATCGGCCGTTTTTGCAGTTCATCTACCGTTCCGGCATGAACGCTGCTTATAACTGCCACTCCGGCATTGACACATTCCTGGAGGGCCAGGACATCCTCCCGCCGCCCAATTTCATCAGTAATAATTACCTGGGGCGAAAGAGAACGCAAAGCCATGATCATTCCCTGCGCCTTGGGGCAGGAGTCCAGCACATCGGTACGGGGTCCCACATCCAGCTGCGGTATCCCTCGGTAACTTCCGGCCAATTCGGAACGTTCATCAACAATAACTACATTGCGGCCCGACTGGTGTTTATGGTTATTAGCCAGAAGACGGGCCAAATCTCTTAATATAGTGGTCTTACCGCAGCGGGGAGGAGAAATTATCAGGGTATTGGCGATAGTATTTCCGCTGCCGCTGTTTATGTAGGAAAGCAGAGATAGAGCACAGTTCTTAATCTCATGCGCTATACGGAAACAAAGACTGGAAAAATCCTTCATGGTTTTAACCGCTTCTCCCTGCATTACAACCTGTCCTGCCAGACCCACCCTATGCCCACCGGCTACGGTAATAAACCCTCTTCTTATCTCTTCGGCAAATGCATACAGGGAATTATCACTGATAGAGGAAATAGTACGGTATATGTCCTCTTCACTTGTCCTAACGCCGGTGGCAATGTCTTCACTCAAGCGCCCTCTCCGATCCAGGGTAAAGTCCCGTTCTCCTACTTTGAGCAGCAGAGGCTGACCACAGCGTAATCGGATTTCTTCCAGCCGCAAACATTGATCTTCCTCCAGATTAAGCAATAAATCCTTAATCTGAGTGGAAAAGTAGGGAAGTACTTCTCTTCGCAGCAAATTCTTACCAGGCTCCAGCATAAATCCACCTCCCTGCTTTACCATAAATATTGGTTTAAGGAGGAAAATATACCAGCAAAACGAGACGGTTGCCCCTCCGCACAAGGGGACGGTTCTCCCGTGTCAAATTCTTGACACGGGAGAACCGTCCCCTTGTGCGTTTAATCATTTGATGGTATTGCTGGATTCAGGGTTTAGGCATCGGTATTTCTGGCCGTCCGGCCATCCTCTATTTCATCTCCATAATCACCATACTCAAAGTCGAAGGAACCGTCATTAACAAAAACCACTTCATTGCAGCGCGGACAGATAATTTCTATAACATCTTCGTCTTCCATCAAATCGGCGTCAAAGACAAGCTCCTCACCACAATTATCACATTTCACCTCAATAATATCCTGGTCCCGTTTAAAATTCTCCTCCAGTTCCAAAAGATCGTCATCAATGTTTTCAATATATTCTCCGACGGTATCTAAATCAGAACGCATCTCGGCCAGCATTCCCGCAATATCATCCAGTACTCCCAAAATACCGGTAATGATTTTACCCTGGGGGTTGCCGTCACTAATATTCAACCCTTCACTCAATCCCTGAAGATAACTTACCTTCTCGCTGATATCCCTCACAACCTTGCCTCCTTTTTCATTTTAAAGAAATATGACCGTTAATATTATTGGTAAAAAATAAGGAATTAACCCGGTTTCCTGCAGTTATTTTTAACCATAGCGGCTGGTTGCTCAAGGGGACGGTCCTCCCGATCGCC
>DHCD01000046.1:0-28631 GCA_002398105.1 Syntrophomonas sp. UBA4911 | reverse complement strand
AAAAAAAGGCTGCTTCCCGCAGCCTTTTGATCATGCCCTATCCAGATATTCACCAATACGGGTATCTATCCTGATTCTGTCGCCGGTGTTGATAAACAGAGGCACTTTAACCGTCGCGCCGCTTTCCAAAGTGGCATTTTTGGTGGCCCCGGTAGCGGTGTCGCCCTTTACTCCCGGTTCGGTGTCCACTACTTCCATTTCTACGAAGTTAGGCAGTTCAATACCGATTATATTACCCTGAAACATAAGCACCTGTATGTTCATATTCTCCAGCAGCCATTTAACGCCTTCGCCTATGGCTTCCGCGCTGATGGAGATCTGCTCGTAATTTTCGGTATCCATGCAAACATAGCCCTCGCCGTCATTATAGAGGTACTGCATCTCTCTCCGGTCCAGATGAGCCCGGGGAACTTTTTCCCCTCCGCGGAAGGTTTTTTCAACCGAGCCCCCGGTCTTGACATTCTTAAGTTTGGCCCGGACAAAAGCCGCGCCTTTTCCCGGTTTGACATGCTGAAACTCTACTACCTGCCAGGCCTGTCCATCCAATTCAATAGTCACTCCGGTTTTAAAATCATTAACCGATATCATCTTATCCCTCCATCAAATAATTAATAGGCTTTTATCACTGTGGGTTATGATTTCGCATCCCCCGTTTTTGACTATCACCGTATCCTCAATGCGTATTCCTCCCCATCCTGCTAGGTAAATGCCCGGTTCCACGGTGACGACCATATTTTCCTGGAGAATGGCCTCACTGCGGGCGGAGATTGACGGACTCTCATGAATCTCCAGACCCAGACTATGGCCGGTACTATGCTGAAAGTATTCACCCAGACCGTGTTGCCCCAGGCATTTTCTTACTTTTGTATCTATTTCGCGGCAGCTTGCACCGGACCTGACCAATGATATGCCCAGCATCTGCGCTTCCAGTACCGCCTGATACCTGGATTTAAAATCGTCCCCAGCTTCACCAATAGCTAAGGTCCTGGTCATATCCGCGGCATAGCCTTCATAAAATCCTCCAAAATCCAGGGTCAGCATATCGCCCGCTTTCAGCTTGCGGTCACCCGGATGTCCATGGGGGAGAGCAGCATTTTCCCCCGCCAGGGCAATAGTGGCAAAAGCTTCACTGGCACAGCCTTTTTGGCGTAAAAGATAGACGATCTCATTGGCCAGTTCTCTTTCGCTTACTCCCGGAACTATTTTATGCCGGCAGAGGCTGCTGAAAACCTCATCCCCGATACGGGCTGCTGCCCGCATCATCCGCAGTTCGTCCTCATCTTTTATCTGCCGCAGCTCTTCCACCATATCAATCAGCGGTACCAGCTCCATGATAAGAGAGGTTTCCAGTTCCAGATAAGAACGATAGCTGACGGCATGGCTCTCAATCCCCAGGCGTTTAATCCCGGCAGAAACTCTTTGCAGTTCCTCCAGACCAGGCGGCCGGCTTTCTACCAGTTCCCAGCCTGGGCATTCCCTGGCCGCCTGCTCAAAGTAGCGGGAATCAGTCAATATATAACGATGCTCCGGGCTCAACAGCAGCCGGGCGTCTTCGCCCCCGGTAAAGCCGGAGAGATAGCGAATATTTTCTGCTTTGCTTACCAGAAAGGCATCAAGCTTATTCGCCTCCATTAAAAGCAGCATATGGTTGATTCGTTCGTTTAGCAATTATCCTCACCTATATTTATTCTAAGCATAATCAAGTTACTGTTTTATTTTACCGTACCAGCATTATATGTAAAATAGTATATTTACCTTTCCTGATTTTCCTTTATGATCTCGCAGGCGGCCAGAAAAGCCAAGCGGTAGGACAGGGCCCCGAAGCCGAATATACCCCCCCGGGCTACCGGCGCAATCAGGGAATAATGGCGGAATTCCTCCCGGGTATAAATATTGGACAGATGGACCTCAATAACCGGAATAGCAGCCGCCCGCAAAGCGTCGTGGAGAGCGATGCTGTAATGGGACAGGGCTCCGGCATTTATGATTATAACCTCGAAATCGTCCCGTGCCTGCTGGATCCGGTCCAGTAATTCGCCTTCGTGATTGGACTGAAAGAAATCTATCCTCACGCCGGCCGCCGCAGCCATACTTTGCAAATCCCGATTGATCTCCTCCAGGCTTTGGCTGCCATAAAGAGACGGTTCCCTGCGCCCCAGGAGATTGAGATTAGGTCCGTTTATAATCAGAATGCCTTGGTTCAAACTATCACATCCTTTACTATTCCCCAGCTATGCTCAGACTCTTGAGGCGTATGCTGGGAGCCGCCTTCCCCCCGAAAAATCTGGGATCATTGCCTAACGACTCGATATCCCGGAAGAAATCTCCCAGGTTGCCGGCAATAGTCGCCCCCCGTACCGGGAAGGTCAATTGGCCGTTTTCAATCATGATACCGGCCGCACCCACGGAGAAATCCCCGGAAATGGGATTGGCGGTATGCATTCCCATCACTTCCGTGATGTATAGACCCTTTTGGATATCCCCATATAAATCTTGCGGGCTTTTGCTGCCTGCCTGCAGGATAAAATTGCTGGTCCCCACTGCCGGAAGACTGCGGAATGAGCCTCGTTGTCCGTTGCCGGTCGATTCCACCCCGGCTTTACTGGCGGTATAGCTGTCATAAAGATAGCCGGTCAGGATTCCGTCTTTTATGACCGTGTTGCTTCGAGCCGCAACCCCTTCACCATCAAAAGGAAAGCTGCCGATCCCCCCGCTGAAGGTGGCGTCGTCCACCAGGGTAACTGCCGGTGAAGCCACCAACTGCTCCAGTTTTCCGGCCAGAAGGGATTTTCCCTTCTGCACCATCTGGGCATCTGCCATCTGGGCCAGCAGGCTAAGAAAACGGGTGGCCACATAGGGGTCCATTACACAGGGCAGGTGAGCTGAACCTATGGTACGGGCCTTTAAGGCCCTGACCGCGTTAACGGCAGCTTCCTGTCCGGTAAAGGCAGGATCCAGCTCTTTATAGTTCTTCTTCATCATTACTGAAAAGCCATTCTGAGCATCACCGTC
Source organism: Syntrophomonas sp. UBA4911 (assembly GCA_002398105.1). GTDB lineage: Bacteria > Bacillota > Syntrophomonadia > Syntrophomonadales > Syntrophomonadaceae > UBA4844. The sequence goes on along the minus strand of DHCD01000046.1, from coordinate 25,619 downwards.
TTCCTCTGCCACCAGGAAGATATAGATTCCGCAAAAATTGCCGCTGCCGCTGGCATAAAGCCCACTGGTATTCATTATAACACTGGTAAATTCGCTGTCTTCATAACCGGCCCGCTCCACAATACTGATCCGGGGATCAAGGGCCAACGCTTTTCGCTCCACTTCCCGGGCCATCTCTATCTTTTCCTCCAGGCTGGTTTCCGGTATATTCGCATCATAGACCTCCAGCACGGGGTAGTCGTAATTACCCTGGGGGAGGCAGTTATGGGGATCGGCCTCGGTATAACGGGAAATGCTTATGGCATCATCTACGGCCTGCCTTATGGCCTGGTCGGAAAGATCACTGGTAAAAACAAAGCCCAGCCGGCCGTTATTTATCACCCGCAAGCCCAGGCCGGCTTCCCCGGCTTCCTTCAAGGTCTCAACCTGTCCTGCTATCACTTCTATATCTAATTCCCGGCCCTGCAGCAGAAATGCTTCGGCCTCCACCCCTTTTTTGCGGGCCAGCTCCAAGGCCTTCTGCCCGGCATTGCTCAAGAAATCTTTCATACCTAACACTCTCCTAAAAATTGAGATCGCCCTTTGGGCGCAGAAGCTATTGGCGTCTATTCTCGCGTCAATCCCGGCTACATTCGCCTGATCCTGCGCTTTTGGGGACCGTTGGCCGGTGCGGTTCCTCCCACCGTCAATTCCCTAATGCGGATGGTGGGCTGGGCATCAGATACCGGTACTCCCTGCCCGTCTTTACCGCACACCCCGATGCCGAATCCCAGATCACTGCCAATCATATCAATGCTGTTTAAAACCCTGGGCCCGTTGCCGGTCAGGTTAGCCCCCCGCACCGGGTATTTAACTTCGCCATCTTCTATAAGATAAGCTTCCTGAACATCAAACACAAAATCACCATTGGTGGTATTGACCTGTCCCCCGCCCATCTTTTTAACCAGCAAACCCCAAGGAGTCGAGCTGATAATTGCTTCCGGATCGTCCCGGCCGGAAGCAATAAAGGTGTTGCTCATGCGCGGTATGGGTTTATCCTGATAAGATTCGCGCCGCCCGTTGCCGGTGGAATCCCGGCCATCCTTGGCCGCCGTTAAGCGATCATACATATACTGTTCCAGTATCCCGTCATTGATCAAAACCGTACGCTGACCGAAATTGCCTTCATCGTCAAAGCGGAAGGTACCATACTTGCCCGCCAGGGTAGCGTCATCAATAACACTTACCCCATCAGCCGCTACCTTTTCCCCCAATTTATCCTTATACACGGAGAGGCCCTTCTGAACCAAATCGGCCTCCAGTCCGTGGCCGCAGGCTTCATGCACCATAGTCCCGCCCGCTTCCGAGGACATCACCACCGGCATACGCCCGGCCGGGGCGGGGCGGGCTGAAAGCATGCCAACCGCCAAACGGGCCGCCTTTTCCGCCATGTTCTCAAAGTCAACCTCGTCCAGCAGTTCCCAGCCGCATGCTCCTCCGGCCGATTCATAACCGGTTTGAATAATGCCGTCCCGGGAAGCCACCGCGCTGACTGTCAACCTGATGCGGGTGCGTTCATCCTCGGCCAGATCTCCGTCACTGTTGGCTATAATGACTTTCTTGTACAGATCACCCACCGCCACCGTAACCTGGCGGATCTCATCGGCAACGTCGCGGGCGCTTTGATTGGCTGCCAATACATGTTCAACCTTTTCGTCGAAACTTACTGCTGCAGGCAATCTTTTACAATTCAGATCAAAGGCAGGCTTTTTTGAAGCGAGGGCTATCGAATGGGGTTCTGACCCGGCAACTGCTGAATACCGGGCTGCGGCAGCCGCTTTGAGCAAACCTTCTTCGCTCAGGTCACTAGTATAGACATAAGCGGTCCTGCCTTCCCTGACCACTCTGATCCCGGCCCCTTTTTCCCTGCCGCTGTTGACCTTTTCGATCCGGTCATCCTCGCAAAAAACATTGCTCAATTGCTTTTCTTCAATGTATATCTCGGCAAAGTCCCCGCCCTTTTTTAAGGCTTCCTCTAAAACTTTTTCCAGTATTGCTTTATCCAGTTTATTTCCCTCCAAAACAGCACTTTTTAATAGAATTCCCTTTTGCTGACCATATTAATTAGTCTACGTCTATTAATTCAGGAAAAAACCGCACATTCCTGCTAAAAAGTAAAAATGCCGACTGTCTATGCCGAGTCCGTTGAATTAATCAGCGCCGAAACGGGTTTTCTCTTCCTGCTCCCGGGGATATTTTTTCGGGCATGCCTGCAAATCCCGGGATTGAAACCGGATCATAGTAAGCGGTCAACTGCAATTGCATATGTAAATTACTATCATTGAATCGGGGTGATCCTTTTAATTCCGGAGAAGAAGGGGAAACAGGCGCTTCTTCCCCTTCTTCTATGGGCGAACGGGATTCCGAAGCAGTTAGTTCTATACTATCAATAACGTAGAGGCGGGGAGATCCTTCTATCTTGCTCAGCCAAGTCAGCAAATTAAAATAACTGCCGCTGGCGGTGATGGTAAAATTGCACGGCCGGGCGCCGCCCTTTTCCGGCGGCAAATTTGCCGTACGGGCGGCAGGGCTGTTTTCCCGCGAGCGATAATCGACCTTAAGCAATTGTACCGACGCAATCCCAGCGCTGGTTTCCAAATAGGCTATGGTTTCGGATATATAAGCCGCCTCCGGTATCCTTACCATTAGCCGGCGATATAGTTCATTGGACCTGCCCTTTTCTCGGTCCAGCTCCTGCCTCTGTTCCAGCTTGCTGGGCCGGTCCGCCAGCAAACTTTTCAATTTCATATTTTCGGCCGTCAGTTTGGCTGTATCGTCTCTTAGGGGCTGGTAGAAGATTTTATTGAACAGGTAGAAGGAAAGCAGGATAATCAAGACCAGTAATAATATTTGCTCCCGAGGGGACAACTTCACCTGCTCTTCACCCCCCAATCAATTTCTACCACAAATTCAGTTTCAGAACTGACCGCGCCAGCCTCAGAAGCCACCACCCTTACTTCCTTAAACCGCGGGCTTGCTCTTAGACCGGAAATAAAACGGGCAACCTCGCTATGGTCCGGGGATAATCCGCTCATACTTATACTATCCGGTGTTATCCGGGTTTTGGTTACTAAAACTCCCGACGGAAGAACGTCTGCTATCTCCTGCAGTATTTCCGTAGAGGATATCCGGCAGTCCTCAATCTCAGCCACGGTATCGCTTTTCACTTTTATTTGCTGCTTTATCGCCTCACTATCCTTAAGAGACAATTGCAGTTTGCGGTATTCAGCCATCCGTATTTTAAGCTCCCGATTGAGTGCCTGCTGCTCCTGGCAGGCGTTTAGGGCAGAGTAATAGAGTCCGGCTAAAATTCCGCCCATTACCATAATCAGGAGCAAGGCGACTGCTCCCAGCTTTTTCTTCCGGCTACGGCTGCGGTCGGTCTCCAACAGATTTATGATTATGCCTGACGCCGGAATCATTACCCTATCCCCCTGACAGCCAAACCCAGAGCCACGGCAAAGTCATGCCGCAATTCCCGGCAGACTTGCTCAGTTACTCCGGATGGAAGCATAAAATTAACCAGCGGATCCGCTATCTCCACTTCACAATCAACATTAACGGCTATCAGCTTATCCCATCCCCGCAGACGCGAACCGCCGCCGCACAGGATAATTTTTTCCAAAGCAGCGGGATTTTGCAGGTTGTAGTAGTCAACCGAACGGGCCACTTCAGCAATTAAATCTCTAACCAGGTAATCCTCATCGCCAGGAGCAATAGCCGCATCCCGATCCGGGATTTCCGTTTCCCGTTGCGGGTAAAAAGCCGCCATTCCCAAAGTCCAATGACGGTTAAAGACCGGCACCTCATCCTGAAACACTGAAAAACAGGAGTGGCTGGCTCCCAGGTTCAGGAATGCCTTAACGGCGTTTCCGCTATTATCATTCAAAACCCGATTTAAAGCCAATGGTTCTATATCTACTATTCTTAGCTGCAAACCAGCCAAGCTGCAAACTAGCTCCAGGTTCTGCACCTGCTGCCGGCGCACCGCCACCAAAAAAACTTCTGTTTTTTTACCTTCTTCATCCTCAAAATCACGCAGCGGGAACACATCCATAGCTGTTTCTTCCACCGGCAGGGGAAGAAAAGTGGTGGCCTGGTATCTTACCGCTTCCTTTAATTCATCTTTCTTCATCCGGGGCATGACCAGATTGCGGGTATACACTTGGGAACCTGCCACTGCCGAAATCACATTTTTATCTTTCAGCCCTGATTCTCTGACTATCTCCCCCAAGGCCTCGCCTAATCGCCGGGGGTCATATATTATACCTGCCTCTGCTGTTCCCGGCGGAGTCGGGATGCTGCTCCAGGTTTCGATCTGCAATCTTCCTCTTTCCTTCCGCAGGCTGACCAGCTTAATTTTGCGGCTTCCTATGTCCAGACCAACACCCCGATTTTTTTTAACCGGCAAATTTCTCTCTCCCATCTTATTAGTCTATATATTTATATGAGACTATCGCTCCTTCCCCCATATAAGCCCAGGGTTCGGGAAATGCACGTAATATGTCCGTATCTTTTATTACCACCAGGTTCTTTTCTATCTCCCGATGGGGAAACGGCTCCTGTTCATCTTCGGCAAAATAATCCATTAAAAAAGTGATGTCCTGCGACGCGCTCAGAATGCCTCGGCAGGTCATTTTCTGCAGAGTCGAGGTTATCCGGGCGTTGCCTCCGGCCAGTATGAATATCCTGATCTCCCTCTCGGCGCCGGCGTTGGTCCACTTCCTGGAAATCTGGTTGAAGCTGACCGGGTCGAGCAGCAGATCAATGTTTTTACCGGATAATAAAAAAATGGCCGGCTTTTTATCAGCCGCATCATTAACGACATCAAGCATAAAGCTGTCTATACCTGCATAAAGGTTGGCCGGAGAAACGGCTATTATGCTGTCCAGCCGGTTACGAAAGGCATTAAAAAAAGTACCCTTTTGATTCATAATTTTATCCGTCAAATCATTTAGACTCAGCGGGTTCCATGAGAATATGGGATCTGTATAGTGGCTGGCGCTAGTAAAATCAAGTTCCACCGTGTCATCGGGATCAAGATCAATAAAGAATTTGCTGCTTACCATATCAGGACTATCCATAATCAGCCGGTAGCGATGGGCTCCTGACGGCTGGAGCAGGGAAGAATGGGCGGGGATATACTGCCAGGTTGAATCCTGCTGCGATAACTCGCGATATTTATCTAGCATGGCGCTGTTAAACTCAGGAGGCTTAACATCACTTCGCACTATCCCCCGTCTCAGGAAATCAGCCGAATTGAAGGCGGTATCCCGGTCAGGATAAAGAACGGCGCCGGGATGGGACAGCAGGTCCTGGAGAGCTAATCCTCCGGCGGCGGAGTTATTAAGGTCGGGCCGGGGAATACAATCATCAAATAAGGCGGCTCTCTCATCAGCGGTCAAAATCTCATTCCCGAACTCATCGCTCTGCATGGCTATTGGAGCCTGGCTTCCGTCCGCATTTTCCACATCCAGTATCCCGGCGGGCTTATAAAAAGGCGCCACGATCAGACGGCTGTTTTCCATATCATGCTGCCCCGGTTCTGCGGTCTGCTCCCAGTATCCCGACGACCCTGATCCCATATAACGTTGTTTATAAATGTATTCATATCCCAGTTTAGTTTCATTACCCACCCACCAGGTATAATCATGGAACGAATTATTATGGTTGCAGGCCGTAAAATAAGGATGCTCCCGGGAATAATCAAATTGGCGATAGGGCTGACCATGCAAGGGATAAGACAGATATAACGGTCTTATATCAGTATCATTGTCTACGTTATCTTCAGGGTCTGTCGCTATAGGAGATTCACTCTCCGCCGGATCCCAATCCTGGCTTATAAACTGCTGCACCAAGCTTGTTTTTCCAGCGGCAATCGTAGCAAAATATCGCCCCATGATTCTGACTTTACGGCTGCGTAAAGGATAGCTGGGCAGGCCGTTGACCATGACCTTGGCCTGAACGGTTTGGCTTACGGAGCTTACGCCCGGTTCAGCAACGGTTCCGGTGGATTCTATAGTTGCTATACTGCCGGCAAATGAGAAGCCGGTGATTTCCGCCCTTATATTCCAGGAGGACAACTCGTTAAGCATGCTATTGATACAACGGATATCAGTTTCAGCATTTGCTTCTTCCATAAGGTAACCGGAACCCCTGTAATTCATCAGCACGTTTCGGGCCACCTGAATTCCGCCGTCAGCCAATTGGCGGGCCTGTTCCTTACGGGCGTGGTAAAAGGCAATTTTATCTTCCAGGGTCGCAACATTTATAATTGCCGCAGCCAGCCCACTGATGATAAGAAAAATCATCAGCGCCATCACCATAGCCGAGCCTTGTTGAGACACAAGCAGAGCGACAAATCGTTTCATTATTTTCACCCCTTAGAATACCTTTTTCCCACACATCCCGCTCACCTGAAATACAGGCTGCATGTTTTCATCCAAAACCTCCAGGCAAATTTCGACCGTGCCTTTTCCCCTATTTATGAAATCCGTATCGGCTTTATAAACCGTTATGGTCTTGGTATCACCACTCTGGCATCTTTGCAGTCTTCCTTCCCTGCCGGTCCTATAGGTAACATCTACTCCATCCAGATGCAGTGACACGGGGTTCTGCTCCTCGGTTGCGGGGATATTGACCGACAGAGGAATGCCATTTTTATCCCTGACCTCCAAATCACTGCACTCGGCCACGTCAATACTTATCCTGTCCAGGGCCGCTCTGGCATCATACTGGGCATCGGCCTGCAGACCTTCCCGTTTAAAGGCGGAAGCGCCATACCAATAAACCGATATGAGCCCTGAGGCGACAATACTCACCAAAGCCAAGGCTGCTATTAATTCGATCAGGGTCATACCGGTTGCCGCTGCCAATAAGTTTTTGATTATCTTCATAGCCCATCACCTGGCTCCCATTATGGTGGAAATCTCAAACTCCCGGTCATGTCCCGCCTCCGTCCATTCAATCTTTACCCGTACCGCATAAAGGTCAGGACTGAAAGGTACGTCAGCGCCGTTGATTTCGGGAATACCATCGCCGTTATTATCGCCCTCACGATAATAAACCATATCGTTATGCCGGTTAATAGTTAGAATAGCCTTCATACCACGGGCAGCGCTCGCTTTAAACGGCTCCTGCAGCGGGTCGAGCTTAAAGTTAAAGGTCCCGTCATTTATATCGTTATCAACCGCATCTCCGTCTTCCGCCCGGTAGGGCAGGGAAATTTGATCAAGATCGCCGGAATTAGCCCGGATGATCTCAATGATATTACCGGCATACCGTACCGCTGCGGTCTTTTTCCCGGCTCCATTTATCCAGCTCCCAGTGGTTGAAAATACGCTCAGCAGCGTGACTGCCAGCAATGCCAGCAGCACTAAAGCAGCCATTACCTCAACCAGCGTCATGCCTTTAACGTTTTTAATCTCATTTATCATCCAAGGCATAAGATATTGCCCCTATAAACCCCATAGCCACAGACCGTATCCGGCGTAAAACAAGTGATAATCTGTGGTTGTTTATTATCCCTGCAACAGATTGAGATAAAAATCAATCATGGTCGTACCCCACATATATGCTGTCCATCCCCCCAGAGCCAGGAAGGGCCCCAATTTTACGGCGGTTTTGCGGTCGGCTTTCCTGCTCAGGAGAAGAATCAAGCCCCCCATACCACCCAGGAGGGATGATAGTATAAAGGCCAGCACGGCCCCCTGCCAGCCGGTAAAGGCTCCGATAGCCGCCGCCAGTTTAATATCTCCCCCGCCCATACCTCCCCGGGATATCAGGGCGGCGAGGAATAAAACGCCTCCGAAAAGCAGAGCTCCTGCCAGTGACGAAATAAACCCAACCGTTAACGGCGCAAATAGGAGGCCGATTATAATGCCGGGAATGGTTAAGCGGTCCGGTATGATACCGTATTCCAGGTCTATGCCGGCTGCCGGAATGAGCAGAGAGGTCAGTATTACACCCGCCAGCCCCTCCCAGGACAGACCCCATTGCAGCCATATCGACAGGAAAGCCGCCGCAGTGATAATTTCTGTCAGGGGATAGCGGGAGGAAATCCCTGCTCTGCAGTAACGGCACTTACCCTGCTGTCTGATATAACTCAAAACCGGTATCAAATCCCCGGCCCCCAGATTATGCCCGCAGACCGGGCAGCGGCTTCCCGGCCCTACTACCGATTCCCTCCGGGGCATCCGGTAAATGACCACGTTGAGGAAGGAACCGATAATAAGGCCGCTTATTATGCTAAAAGCAATCAACATAATCAATCTTTCTTTCTGAGTAAGATAGTGGTTTTGTTGCTAAAGCTATAACGTGGTGGTTTGGATGCATAAATATTCCGTCGCCAGGACTCCGCCTGGGCAACACCAGCTGCTTGTCTCGCGGCTGAAGGGGGACGTTCCGATTCGCGTCCATGCTCAGCGTCACTCTCACCCCATCCGTGGGGCTCGCCCCCTTCCGACGCAACCTTAGTTGTCACCAGGAGGTGACATCAGGAGTGCCCTCGGGTGCTTCGCCTTCGCAGGGTGTTGCGACCTTAATGGCAACCGCAGGGAGCATCAGTGGTGCTCGTAGAGTGCCGCATGCTCCGTCAACGGCTTCTGCATATTTATGCATCCAAACTAAGTTTTTACAGTGGAATCAATGGGTTATAAATATATCTATTGTCCTGAATTCACCTTTTCCCATTTGTTTCCACGATTTAATTTATATGGACCGGGGTCAATATTCTTAGATTCAGTATTAAAGGTATATTCTTTATCATCTATTGCATCTTCAACTCTGTTACCGGCTCCTAAATCCTTAATAGATAATTCCGGGATTTGTTTTATATAGCCCTTTGCCTTTAATTCACTCATACCTGCATTAAATTCCGCACTCTCCTGAGCGTTGTACATTTCCACCGCCCGGGTCAGCAGCTCTACATTGGCATTATGGGCCTTAAATTTAGCATCGACCATAACATTGCTGAAGCGCGGCACCGCCAGGGCTGCCAGAATAGCCAATATCGCCATCACCACGACCAGCTCGACCAGGGTAAACCCCTGCTCATCCCTGCCTATCAGCATAATCCTCCCCCCTGTTCCCCAATGTGCCGGCAGTTTTCTGTTGCAATAAATTGTATATTTCTCTAGCCTACGGCATTTACTATTTCCAGCATAGGCATCAGAGTGGCAATAACTATCCCTCCCACTATGACAGCTGTGATCAATACGAGGATGGGCTCTATTACCGCCATCAGGGATGCGATCATATAGCTCAGCTCTTTATCAAAATAATCCGAGATGCGGATGAGCATTTCGTCCAGAGCTCCGGTTTCTTCTCCCACAGCTATCATCTGGGTCACCACAGGTTCGAATACTCCCGCCGCTGCCAGGGGCTGGGCCATAGAATCGCCTTCACTTATACTCTCCCTGGCATTATGGATAGCCCGGCCTATAACCGCGTTATCCACCACTGCTTCCGCCACTTCCAGGGCCGCCAATACGGGTATGCCGGAACGCAGCAGGATCCCCATGGTGCGGGCAAAGCGGGCGGCAATAATGCGGGATAAGGTTTTGCCGGTCAGGGGCAGGGAGAGGTAAAGATTATCAAAAAAGAAACGCCCGTTATGAGTCTTTCCCCAGCGTTTAAGGACAAAGACAGCAACCACAACCGCAACCAGCAGGTGCGGCAGATAATGGCGGAAGAAATCGCTCAAGCCCAGCAGTATACGGGTAGGAAGCGGCAGTTCAGCGCCCGATGCCTGAAAGATGCTCGTAAAAGCAGGCATGACAAAAGTAATGATGCAGAATACTACGATAATAGCTACCAAACTTATGAGAGCCGGATAAATTGATGCCGATTTGATTTTGGAATTTACTTCCCGTTCCCTTTCCAGGTGTATACTCAGGCGATCCAGTATGGTATCAAGAACCCCGCCCAGTTCGCCCGCTCTAAGCATACTGATATAGACCGGGGAAAAGATATCGGGATGCCGGGATGCTGCCTGCCAGAGAGGCATTCCCTCCTCCAGGTTATCGCGTATCTCGTCTATGGCTTTTTTCAGCTTATTATTGCTGATCTGCTCACCCAGGACGCTGAAACATTTCAGGATAGGCAATCCTGCCGCCATCATGGTAGATAACTGCCGGGTCATTACTATAATATCCTGGATTTTCACCTGGCTCAGGCTGAATTCCACTTCTTTACCGGACCTTTGCACCTGTTCCAGAGATAAAATATAGTAATTCTGCTCAATAAGGCTTGATATAACCGTATTCTTATCTTCCGCTGCCAGACGGCCTTTCAGAATTGCTCCGCTGCGATCCTTGACCTTATAGGCAAATTCCACCCTTCCGCCCCTCCTTCTACCGGCAGAGCTCCCTTAAGCATCCGCCTCAAGAGCTGCAACCGTCAGCTTCCCCATAAAACAGCTTTCATCACTTCTTCCAGGGAGGTTAACCCCTGTCTGGCTTTGGCTATGCCATCCGCTTTCATGGTTCGCATGCCTGCTTTTATGGCGGCCGTTTCCAGCTGCCCTTCCGCTAATTCTCCCCGGCTGATCAAATTGCGGGTTTCTGTCCCCAGCACCATTATCTCGTGCAGAGCCATACGCCCCTGGTAACCCAATTGCCGGCACATGTTGCAGCCATGGGAGCGAAAAAACTGCTGCCGTTTTTGTTCCGGGATGCCCAGTCGGCCGGCGGCTTTTTCATCCAGCAGATAAGTTTCCCGACAGTTGGTACACAGCCTCCGCACTAATCTTTGGGATACGATTCCGGTCAGGGAGGTGGCCAGCAGGAAATCTTCTATCCCCATGTCGCTGAGGCGGGCAATGGTAGCTGCCGCACCGTTGGTGTGCAGAGTGGAAAAAACCAGGTGACCGGTCAGTGCTGCCTGTACGGCGAGACGGGCGGTTTCTTCATCACGGATTTCTCCTACCATGATTACGTCAGGATCCTGACGTAATATGGAACGCAAACCGCTGGCAAAGGTGAGCCCGGCCTTGGGGTTGGTCTGCACCTGATTGATACCGGCAAGAGAGTACTCAATAGGGTCTTCCAGAGTTATCAGATTTCTATCCATAGAGTTTATCTCGCCCAGTAGGGAATAAAGGGTAGTGGTCTTACCTGAACCGGTAGGACCGGTTACCAGTATTATTCCGTGAGGCCGGCGGGCCATAGCGACAAGCTTTTCCCGGTTCTGAGCGCTTAAACCGAGTTGCTCAATACGGATCGGGGCATTGGATTGATCCAGAACGCGAAGGGCTATTTTTTCACCGTGACTGGTGGGCAGAGAAGAAACCCGGAAATCAACCTGGCCCTGCTCAACCTGCATGTGGAAACGGCCGTCCTGGGGAATTCTCTTTTCAGCTATATCCATTCCGGCCATGATTTTAAGCCGTGATACTATTGCCGCTAAAGAGTTCCGGGGCAGGGTCAATATCTGATATAATTCTCCGTCTATACGAAAACGCACCCGGATATGTTCTGCCTGAGGCTCTAGGTGAACATCGCTGGCTCTATCTCTGACCGCCTGCATCAGTATGGCATTGACCATACGAATAATCGGAGCTTCATTATCAATCTTCGGGAGATCAGTATCTTTTAGGGACAAAACGGCATTGCGGTTATCCTGGCACAGTTCTCCCAGTATTCGCTCCATCCCCGGGTCAAGCTGAAAGGCCAGGTACTGGCGTATAGCCAGGTCCAGTTCTTTAGCGCTGGCCAGAACCGGAACAATATCCAGGCCGCTGGCTATCCTCATGTCGTCCAGGGACTGCTGGTTAAGGGGATCATCCATGGCTACGGTAAGGCTATGCTTACGCCTGGCAATAGGCAACGCTCTATGCCGGCGGATCATTTCCGGGGGAAGCATTTTGACCGCCTCGGGGTCAATCTCCGCTTTGCTGATTTGTACCTGGGGAATTCCCAGTATAAACTCCAGGGTTTCCCTTAACTGCTGCTCAGTCAAAACCCCTCGTTTAACCAGAACGCTGCCCAGTTTATCTTCGCTGTCCCGTTGTTCTTCAAGTGCGGCGGCAAGCTGTTCATTGCTTATAACGCCACGCTTGATAAGCATTTCCCCCATCATTTTTCCCCGAACAGCCATTGCCCTTCTCCCCACCGGATACAGCCACTCGCTGCCGCTGTAAGCATAAAACTCGAATTATTAGATTTATTATACTATAGCACCAGTTATTGTCAATCATATTATGGCTGTATTGGATTTTTTATCTATTTAGAGCAATAATGACCTATCAATTAATCGAAATTTTGATTATATAATAATTGCGTCCTTTAATTTATAATCTTAAGCAGATAATGTAAAAAGAGAAGGGGAGGATGATATGCCCGATTACAGTGTCTTGCGCTATTATTATTTTCTGGATGACGAAACGGCTAAAATTAAGGATTTGCTGGCGACACTGCAGAATCGCTTATCCCTCAATCCGTATGATCCGCATAATTATACGGAAGAATTTACGCCGGGGCTGTATTATGAGCTGGAAACAGCCTCGGTTAAAATATTGATAATAGCTTTGCAGCATAATGATTCCAACTGGCAAACCGGCATCTCCCTGCTGGCCTCCTGTGAAGAGAAGGCTGCCATAAGCAGTGATGATCTGCTGGGGACCGCCAGTGTGCTTTGCGGATATGGGGCTGAGTGGGAAATGCTGTTAGAGGAGGCCGCCGGCAGTATAGCCGTGAAGGAGCTGATAACAGCGGAAATTGACCATGGCCGGATAGCCCGCGTATTTTCCAGCCAAGTCAGGGGAAAAACCTTTTACGTCTGTAGCCTGGATGAATACACTGCTTTAAACCAGCGTTTTCTGCTGGAAGGTCTGCCGCAACTTCAGGCCCGGATGATCGGGCTGCAGACGATTATCTCCCTTCTGCGCGACCGTCATCAGACCATTATCCGGGAAAAGGATGAGTTGAATCAAAAGCTCTCCCAGATACTTCATGCCCACCTGGTTACAGAACAAAGCCATCTGGAGGAATCCCTGGAGCTGGAAAATCAAATTGATGAGCTTTCCGTTGCTTACGGAATGATAGCAGGAGATTATGCTCTATTAAGTGAAGATTGTAAAAAAATCAATTCCCTGCTCAATGAAATCAGCCACCAGGTTCGGGTGCAGCCGGGGCTGAAAATGGATGCCGATATTTATAACCGGCTTATCCAACCCTATAAAACCCGACTGGAAGAAATGCTGGCCAGCCTGGAGGAACTACGGGTATCCCGGGAAAACCACCAGGCCGCCATTGAAGTTGTGCGCAGCAAAATTGATATTTTGAACAGCCGGGCCAATATTGCCACCCAAGAACAGATCAAGGAACTGATGGAAGTAAATACTAAGATACAGAAGCAAAGCCTGATCTTTCAATACGCTGCCGGGTTAATTGAGTTTATTGTACTGGCTTATTACAGTCATAGTCTCTGGTCCCATCTGGCTCACAATGCTTATGCGACTGTTCCAGGCTGGATTCAATTTCTGGCAGTTATGATTTTTTCCGGGAATACGGTTTATTGCACCCACCTGATGGCTGAATATCTCCAGGGCGAAACCCACGTTCGCAAAAAATTATGGATTACCGGTATTTCCCTGGTGCTTATCTTCGCCGCCATAGTCATTGCTACCGCACTTACCGGCGCTCAAAGCCCGGCACATTAGTTATGCCGGGCTCTGAACGCCAGATTGCACCTTCCCCCTTTAAGCTTTGCTTTTCTAACCCATCAGTTTTATAGCCTTTAATCTGTCGGCCAGCCTTTTATAATGGCTATCTTCTTCCCGGGCAATTTGCTCAAACATCAACCTGGTCTCGGGGTCGTCAGCCTCCTTGGCGAGTTCCCGGTACCGGTCCCGGGCTTTCAATTCCTCTTTTATGGCCAGCTCCAGGGCTTCTTTAATGTTCACCGCCGTGCTCCCTCCCTTGAGTTTATTATTTATTATAAATCTATAAGGCCAATTTAAACAACTAATGCCTGGGAGGCGGCCCAGACCCCGGCAGGTGAATTTTTGCCGTCTTAATGATCCATAATACAATTAGACCTTTGGGAACGAGGTGTTTAACGCTGAATGAAGCTCTGGTAGTAGTGGTGAGAAGCTTGATCGGTTTTTTCACTTTGTTGATATTTGCCCGTATGCTGGGGAAACAGCAGATCAGCCAGCTGACTTTTTTCGATTATGTATTGGGAATTACTATAGGTTCAATAGCGGCCACCCTCTCAGTTGACCTTACCAGCAGAGCCTGGCCCCATTGGGTAGGGCTGGCTACCTGGAGCGCCGCGGTACTGGCGCTGCAATTTATTTCTTTCAGGTATAAGCCGGCCGACCGTTATCTGACCGGTGAACCGGCGATAATAATGATTAACGGGCAAATCATGGAGGATACTATGCGTAAACTTCGCTATACCACCTCCGACCTGCTGGAACAGCTTCGGGATAAGAATGTTTTTGACCTTAACCAAGTCGGTTTTGCAGTGTTGGAAACCAACGGGAAGCTATCCGTACTGCTCAAACCCGAATATCAGCCGGTTACCCCCAATGATTTGAATATCACCAGCAGTAACGGGGGACTAAGCGATGAATTGATTTTCAATGGTATGGTAATTGAAGAAAATCTGGCCAGGGCTGGAGTAGACCGCATCTGGCTGGAGCAACAACTGCGGGCCCAGGGGATAAGCAGCAGTGATGATGTGTTTTTGGCCGGATACGACGCTGACAGCGGAAGTTTATATATTGACAGATATAAAGACAATCTTTCTTATAAGGAGAACAGTGAATGAAGAGGAAAAAATATTATGCCGTCATTATACTGCTGTTTGCCGCCTTTATTTTCGTCATGAACGGGGGGGATCTGTTTAAAAAGCCGCTGGGGACTCAGGATGATTTTGTGTTTTATGCGGACCAGGTGCGGGAAAATATCGCTGCCGATGAATGGGAACAGGTTGTAAGCAATAATGATAAATTAAACCGGGCCTGGCAAAAGATAGTGCCCCGAATCCAATTTAGTGTGGAAAAGGATGAAATAAATGCCATCAATGTGGGTCTGGCCCGCCTTAAAGGAACTATAGCCAGCCGGGATCCCCAAGCTTCTATAGTAGAGCTGTATGAAATCCGGGAACACTGGGATAACCTCAATCGCTAAGCTCTTTTCCCGGCAGCCATGAATAACGAGACTCCTTGGGAGGCAGGGCAGTTCTCAAAATTCCTCCTTCTGAGCCTCGACTATAGCCTTCAGTATCTTTTCCCGGCGGCAATCATCCCTGATAGTAAAAGCGCCAATACCTGCAGGCAGGATTAATCTTAACCGGCCGTTCACTACCTTCTTGTCTTTCAGCATGGCCTGGTAAACTGCTGCCGGATCAAGCTGGGGGAAGACTATGGGGATACCTGTTTTCCGGTAAAGTTCTTTAATCCGGCGGGCCTCATCTTTCAGCAGGAGACCTTCATCTAAAGCCAGATAAACAGCCGCCATAGTCCCCATCGCCACCGCTTCACCGTGGCGATAGCTGCCGTAGCCGGTCAATTGCTCAATGGCATGGCCGAAGGTATGTCCCAGGTTAAGTACTGCCCGCCCGCCTTCCTCTTTCTCATCCGCAGCCACAACTGCACTTTTGATCCGGCAGGATTGATAAATGATATGAGATAGACACTCCTTATCCCGGCCCGCAATTTGCTCTCCATGTTCTTCCAGATAGACGAAAAAGGCTTTATCATTTACAATGCCGTATTTAAAAACCTCACCCAGGCCGCTGTGATAATCCCTTTCCTCCAGAGTGTTGAGAGTGTCAGTGTCTATGACCACCAGTCGGGGCTGATGGAAAGCGCCGATCAGGTTCTTGCCCCGAGGGTGGTTTACCGCCGCTTTTCCTCCTACACTGCTATCCACCTGGGCCAGCAAGGTGGTGGGAAACTGCACAAAATCTATTCCCCGCTGGTAAATAGCCGCTGCGAACCCGGCCAAATCACCCACCACTCCTCCTCCCAGAGCCGCTACCATGCTGCCCCGTTCCAATCCGCAGGCCAGTCCCTGATCCAGAATCTTAATGGTTTCAGCCATGTTTTTATATGCTTCTCCGTCCGGCATCAAGGCTACATGCACAATAAAGCCGGCACTTTTCAAAGAGTCAAGGGTCCTGGAGCCGTAAAGGGTATAAACGGTGGGATTGCTGACCAGCATAATTTTATCGTTCCCGCTTATGCCCCGCAATAGTGCACCGGCATTATTCAGCAGGCCCGAAGCGATTTTGATGGCATAACTGCGTTCATTTAAATTAACTTGAAGTTCCTGCATCAATACCTTCTCACTTTCAGCCTTAATATATGTTTGCGGGATAAAGGGTTAGTGGAGCCTCACTTTTCACCCCTCATTCTTCTTAAGCAGCCCCACTATCTCGTTAGTCACCTGCTCCGGATTTTTGTGGCTGGTATTTACCTGGTACTGTGCCTGGGCGTAAAAGCTCTCCCGGGCTTTCAGCATGTCTTCTATATCTTCCAGACGCAAATCCTTTTTAAGCAGCGGACGAGTCCCCCGGCGCCGGTTTACCCGCTCGAATATCTCCTGAGAGCTGGCTTGGAGGCAGATTAAAATCCCGTTTTGACTCAGAATATTAATATTCTGCTGTTCCAGTACCACTCCTCCTCCGGTGGCGATCACCAGTCCGTTTCGGCATGCCAGTTTGCCGGAGAGCAGCTTTTCCTCGGAACGGAACCTGATTTCGCCATGGAGCTTAAATATGTTACTGACACTGAGACCGGTTATACGTTCAATTTCCTTATCCATATCAACAAACTGCATTTTTAATTTTTGCGCCAGCCTCATTCCTACCGAGCTCTTGCCGGTACCCATGAAGCCGATCAGAACTATATTTTTTTCCATTTCCACACCTTATCTAAATATTCCCGATAACTCTTGTACGCCTGTTCCACCTGTTCCATACTTTCCCCGGCAAATTGCTCGCGGCAAGCCCGGGCCAGGACAAAAGCCAGCATGGCTTCAGCTACCACCGCCGCTGCCGGTACCGCGCATATGTCGGAGCGTTCCACCTGAGCCTTTTCTTCCTGCCAACTGGCGGTATCAACACTGAGCAGAGGCTTATATAAAGTAGGTATCGGTTTCATATAGGCCCGGGCCCAGATAGTCTCGCCGTTACTTATACCGCCTTCAATTCCTCCGGCCCGGTTGCTGGTTCGATACAAGCCCTGCTCCCGGAGGTAACCTATCTCATCATGAACCTGGGAGCCGGGACGGGCCGCATTGGCTATACCGTCACCTATCTCCACCGCCTTGATGGCCGGTATACTTACTAAAGCCGCAGTAATCTGACCATCAAGTTTACGTTCCCAGCTCACATGGCTGCCCAATCCGGGAGGAACCGCGATGGCTCCCACCTCGAAACTGCCTCCCAGCGACTCTCCCTCACTTTGGGCCTGCTCAATCGCCCCCAGTATTTCCGCTTCCTTTTCCTTATCCGGACAACGCACCGGTGATTCCTCGACCAGGGCATAGAACCGGCTCAAATTCTCCCGGTTGGGCTGCCATACTTCAGCCTGGATGGAACCGATTGCGGTAACCTGGCTATATATAAATATGCCAAAATGCTTGAGGAATGCTTTAAAAAATGCCCCGGCCGCCACCCGGGATGCAGTTTCCCGGGCACTCGCCCTTTCCAGTATGTTGCGCATATCCCGGTGGCAGTATTTCATGGCCCCGGGCAAATCCGCATGTCCCGGGCGGGGCCTCGTTACCGCCTTGTTATTATCCCGGCAATCACCACTATTCATGATCTCCTGCCAGTTCTCATAATCAAGGTTACGAATTAAAAAACTTACGGGACTGCCCAAGGTCTTCCGGGCTCTTACCCCAGCGAAAATTTCCACCTTATCAGTTTCAATCTGCATCCGTCCCCCACGTCCATACCCCTTCTGCCGCCGGGCCAATTCGCGGTTGACCAATTCCTCGTCAATCTGCAAACCCGCCGGCAGACCTTCTATAATGCTAATCAAACCCCTGCCGTGGGACTCTCCCGAAGTTGAAAATCTCAGCATTTCCTACCACCCTACTTCTTTTTTATGTATCCACCCTGAAAATGTTTAGGTTCCATTAAAACAATAAAGGCATCCGGCGCTCGGTCAGCTATTTTATCCGCAACCACGCCCGCCATATTCCTCTTCACAATGATGCTGAGCACTAATTTAGGACCCATTTTCCCACTGGCTTCCCAGCAGGTTACGGCCAAGCCCTCTTCCCTAAGCTCTTTAATCAGGTCGGCTTGCTCCCGGTCTATGGTAACCTGAATACCCCTATAGCCCAGGGCAAGTTTTTCTTCAATCACGCTTCCTACTAAAACCCCGAAAGCAAAACCGGAACAGAAAGCCAGCAATTTTACCGGGTCACTGAGAGCGCTGACCACCATACCCAGGGCCACAGTGTAGACCATAATCTCAAAGAAACCGATTATGGCCGCCGGTACTTTCTCGCCCCTTATAACCAGTATCATACGGATAGTACCCAGAGAAACGTCAATTACCCGAGCAAAAAAAATAAAAAGCAGCTGTAGTATCATTGTCCTCTCCCATTTTCTAAATTATAAAGCGGGCCCCAAGAGCCTTATTCCTCCACTCTTACCCTGCCGGTTTCGACGTTTACCACCACAGCTATTTCTTTATTATACTTATTTTTCAAGGTTGCCGTACCAGCTTGGGGGACCGGAGCTCCTGAAGGCGAAAATCCACAGGCAGGTATTTTCTCCACTTCCCCAAAAGTAGTAGTGCCTTTAAACCTAATGCCCGGGCTCAGGGTATAAGTGGTACCGCCTTTATCATATTTATATTGATAAATTTTAAACATTACCAATCGGTTTTGTCCGGTAGTGACTGCCTCCTGGCGGGCACAACGCAGAACCCAGGCTAATTGACGGGCATCGGCCCTGAGTTTGTGATCTTCTATTATCCGGTCAAACCGGGGTAAAGTCATAGCTGCCAGTATTGCCATCAGGACCAGAACCATTAAAAGCTCCAACTGGGTGAAACCTCGTTCATTCCAGCTCACGGCGCAGCACCTCTTTCATCTGCCCCACCGGCGGTTTAATTCCCAGCCAGATTTCCAGACTGAGGGCCGCCTGGTGAACAAACATAGGGAGGCCATTAACTGTTTTCAGCCCCCGGACCTGTCCCATAGACAGGAATTTGGTACGCAGAGGATTATATATTATATCACAGACCACCGTTCCCGGCTGCAACATATCCAGATCTGCTACCGGTGATTGATCAATATGGGGGTACATACCTACCGGGGAACAGTTGATGATGATATTGCTGGCTGCAGCCAGTTCGGCAAATCTGCCTTTATTCATGCCATGAGCAGCCAAGGCGGCGCCGACACTCCCGGCCAGCGATGCCGCTAAATTTTCCGCCTTTTCCAGTTTGATATCCATAAAGTCAAGCCGTTCCACTCCTGTACGGGCCAAAGCCCAGGCCAGAGAACGAGCCGCTCCGCCGGCGCCGATGAATAAGGCCGATCCCCGAACCGCTACCCCTTCTTCCCGCAGAGCTGCTGTAAATCCGGTTCCATCGGTGTTGTATCCCCGGAGGCGGCCCTCCTCGTTGCTGATAACGTTTACAGCGCCACAAGCCTCAGCTTCGGGAGAAATAGCATCCAGATAAGGGATAACCGCTTCCTTGTAGGGTATGGTCACATTGACACCGCAAAAATTGAGGCTGCGAATGGCATTTACTGCTCCCTTTATTTCACCAGCCGGAACGGCAAAGGGGAGATAGACATAATTAAGCCCCATCATCTGCAGGGTATAATTATGCAACAGAGGTGATAGACTATGTGCTACCGGATTGCCGAATAAACCCAGGCATCGGGTGTTGGCATTTACAGGCATTTAATCAGCCCCTTGCAATTTTCCGCGGAGCCCAGGGAAGTAACTGCTTGGATCATTAAGAAGCCAGACTGCTGCGCGGATGTTTAAGATTCAGTTTGTTATATCTGCGGGAAATTTCCCGATTTTATTTTTTTTTGCAGACGGCGTAAAACGAAGAATTCCATGCCCCGGGATATCTTGGTTCCCATAAATTCTTTCCGGTCTATCGGCTTTACCAGGATAGTAAATAAACCGGAACGATTGCCCCCCAGCACATCGGTAAATATCTGATCGCCGATCACTGCGGTCTCCCCTGCCGCAACACCCATTAGCGCCAGCGCCCGGCGGTACCCTCCCCGACGTGGCTTTTGCGCCCGGTGTACATAAGGAATGTCAAGACTTTGGGCTACGGCAATGATTCTTTGCTCACCATTGTTGGAGAGTATGCAGGCTTTAAAGCCCTTCTGTTTGATCAGACCAAACCACTGACTCACTTCCTCGCGGACTTCTTTGCTGTTCCATTCGGTAAGGGTATTATCCAAATCCAGTATAAAGGCTCTGATTTTTAATGTCCGCAGGCGTTCAAGGGGTATATCAAGGATGGAATCAACATATAACCGGGGATACAGCAAGTTAAACATGACTCACCTCGGCAGTTTTTCCCGCAGCATGGCCGCCGCTATTTCCGGGGCTACCGGGTTCATATAAAAACCGGTGGCAAACTCCACTCCGGCCGCCACTATAAGGCGGGGCACTATTTCCATATACCAGTGATAGCCACCTCCGATATCCTGATTTACCGGCGCGGTATTTATCACCATATTATAAGAGGGATCGCCCAGACAATCAAGCATAACAGGCATAAAAGTCTTCATTACTGCCGCCAGATCATCCAGTTCCTCCTCGTTTATATCAGCAAAATGCTCGGTATGGCGCCGGGGAATAACCCAGGTTTCATAGGAAAAACGGGAAGCATAGGGACAAACCAGCAGAAAGTGCCGGCTCTCATATATCAGTCGCTGCCGGCTTTGCATCTCCTCTTCCAGTATCTTACACAGCAGGCATTGGCCTTCCTGCTCATAGTACCGGCTTAATCCCTGGTTTTCAGAGGGCACCTCGGGAAGAGCCAATATCTGACTGTGGCTGTGCTCCAGTGAAGCTCCGGCGAAAAGGCCCCGGTTCTTATAAATCTGGATATACTTAATCCTCCGGTCAGTGGCCAGCTGACGATAGCGTTGCTGCAGCATAAGATAAATCTGTTTGATTCTCTCCACCGGCAGCTGGCTAAACTCAACCCCATGCTGCGGAGTTTCCACCACTACTTCATGCTGCCCCAGACCATTGCAGCTTTGGAAAATCCCGGTCCGCTTCAATTCCAGTTCTCCTTCCAGTTTAAAAGCGGAAAATTTGTTGGGTATAGTCCGTACGGTCCAACCGGGTGTATCGGGAAGAGTATTGCCGGCCCTGAAGGCGGCAATTTCATCAGTAGTATAAGACTCGTTGCCTTCGCAAAAAGGACAGACCTGCTGCCCGCTTACTTTCGCCTTCTCCCACCCTTTGTTGATAGGAAAATCGTTGGGCTTCAACGCCCGGTCGGTAGCAATCACGACCCAAGTATCCCTTACCAAATCCTTGCGTAGTTCGGCTGCCAATTCTCCCTGCCCCCTTTTACCTTCTTAATTAATATAATACACCACCTGCCGTTATTTTTTCTTTAAGAAAACAAAAACGTCCTTTTTGTCCGACTCCATAGGGAACGGCAGCAAAAAGAACGTTCTCAACATTTTTGTTTTTTTAGCTCAGTCGTCAAGAATCCTTTTGAGGAATACTCGGGTTCTTTCGTTATTGGGATGGTCAAATATTACGTCGGGAGTATCGTCTTCAACAATAACGCCGCCATCCATAAAAACGACCCGGTGGGCTACATCACGGGCAAAGGCCATCTCATGGGTAACCACCAGCATGGTAAGTCCGCTGCGGGCTAAGTTTTTCATGACCTTGAGCACTTCCCCCACCATTTCCGGATCGAGGGCACTGGTAGGTTCATCGAAAAGCAACGCTTCCGGCTCCATGGAAAGGGCCCGGGCAATGGCCACTCTCTGTTTTTGTCCGCCTGATATTTGATGGGGCCGGGCATTTATAAACTGCGCCATGCCCACCAGTTCCAGGTATTCCATTGCCGTCTTCCTGGATTCCTCCGCACTCCGTTTCAAAACCTTAATTTGACCCACCGTGCAGTTTTCCAGGACACTCAGGTTATTGAACAGGTTGAACTGCTGAAAAACCATGCCCATTTTAGCCCGGTAGACGGCATTGGAGATATTCTGCTCCAGAATGTTTTGGCCGTGATATAATATTTCCCCGCTGGTGGGCAGTTCCAGAAGATTAAGGCAGCGCAGCAAAGTCGACTTTCCTGAACCGCTGGCCCCGATTATGCATACCACTTCGCCCCGGCTGACCGAAAAGTTTATGTCCTTCAAGACTTCGTTTTTTCCGAAGAATTTCTGTAAATGCCTGATTTCAATAATTGTTTCCATTATTCCTACTCCCTGCCCACAATCTTAATTTCTGCTTCGGGAACCGTCTGGGATCCGTGAATAGTGTAGACTGAGGGCCCGTCCAGGCGCTTCTCCCAATACCTGAGTATGCGGGTAACGGTAAATGTCATTATCAAATACACTAAGCAAGTGATCAAAAAGACCTCGAAATAGCGATAGTTATTACCCGCCGCCGACTTGGATTGGAAGAAAAGCTCCGTAACCCCGATGACATTAAGCACGGAAGTGTCTTTGATGTTAATAACAAATTCATTGCTTAAGGCCGGCAGGATATTGCGGATGGCTTGGGGCAGGACAATGTTGCTCATAGTCTGGGAATGAGTCATGCCGATGGCATGAGCCGCTTCAAACTGGCCTTTGTCGATGGAAATAATACCGCCGCGAACAATCTCCGCCATATAAGCCCCGGTATTTATAGAAACAATAAAAATACCGGCAGCAAAGGTAGACAGATGAATACCCCAAATCATGGCTACCCCATAGAAAATAACCATGGCCTGTACAATCATGGGGGTGCCCCGGAATACTTCTATATAGCAAAGCAATAGAAAATTAATTATTTTAAATAATATTCTTTTTAGCGGATGGGTATTCTGATCCATAGGAATCGTGCGGATGACTCCGATCAATATACCGATAGCAAACCCTATAATGGTACCGGTTAAGGAAATTATAAGGGTAACCTCGGCCCCTCTCAGGAAGAGGGGCCAGTAATGCTGCAGAATGTAAACTACCCACTGAAAAAAACTACTGTCTGCGTCTACCGCCATAATATAAATACACTCCTGTTAAGCTGCGTTGTTTATTTCGAGACAGGCTGATTTAAAACGGCCTTTTCCATAAGCTCGTCTCTTTCTTCCTGTGATATTCCGGCTAAAACCTTGTTAATCTGCTCGGCCAGTTCAGTGTTGCCTTTTTTCAGGCCCACGGCGATGGCGACATCATCCGGGGTATATTCAAATCCTTCCCCGGGGTTAAATTCAGCCATGGCAAACTTGGCATTGGCAGCTGTGGCGGAGATGCCTTCAGGCCTTTCCGAGACATAACCGTCAATAATACCTGATTCCAATGCCACCCGCATAGCCGGGAAATCATCCATGGCCGGTTTTTTAACCACATCAGGGATCTGGTCGATAACCGTATAGTGGAAGGTGTCAAGCTGGGCGGTAATATTAGCTCCGGAGAAATCCTTGATGCTGGTAGCCTTCTCATATGGGGAACCCTTCTTGACCACTATAACCAGATCGGAGCTGTAATAAGGATCACTGAAGTCAATAGTCTTTCTTCGGTCGGCGGTGGGAGACATCCCGGCAATAATGCCGTCTATATTACCCGATTGCACCGCCGGGGGCAGACCGGACCAGGAGGTTTTTACAATAACCAGTTCCTTGCCCATGCCCTCAGCCAGGCGTTTGGCGATTTCCACGTCATAGCCTCCGGCATATTCTTTCGTACCGGAAATAGGAACCGCGCCATTGGAATCATCAATCTGAGTCCAGTTAAAGGGAGGATATCCGCATTCCAGGCCTACCCTGAATTCTTCTGATTGGTTGGAGCCTTTGCAAGCCACTGCCGTTATGCCCACTCCCAACACCAGGACGGCGCATAATATCAATTTCACTACTTTTCTCATGCCATTTCCCCTCACTAATTGTTTTTTTGTGTTTTTCCGCACTCCCAATTAAAGCTATTTTAACATAAAAAATAACCTGTGACTGCCTTTATAAATATAATCCAGATAATCCAGTGCAAGCCAGTGGCGACGGTACAAGACCTTAACCTGCCAGTCTCTCATTTCTTCCCGCCCCTGGTTTTAAAATTTTATCGCCGGCCGGGAGGGATTTCCTGGAGAATGCCTAATTATTAGGTAGTAGATTTGAACAAAGCTGACAAATAGTGTTATAGTTATATGATGATACGGGGTGAGGAATAATGCTTGAGGGAAAAATCGCCGATTTAAAAAACCGTAAAGCCGACATTCTTGGACATGAGCACGCTCTAAAAACGGCGGTGCTGGTTCCTCTGGTTGAGGTGGAGGGAAAAACCGCTCTGCTCTTTGAAAAGCGCTCCCCCGCTCTGCAGCACCAACCCGGCGAAATCTGTTTTCCGGGAGGGCGAAAAGACCCCGCTGACGGCCGGTCCCAGACTACCGCTATCCGGGAGACCTGTGAAGAACTGGGGCTGACACCGGATGACGTTGAAATACTGGGCGAATTGGATACCCTGGTAGCCCCGTCCAATTTGATTATGCGCTCATTTGCGGCTCGAATAAAGGATATCGGCCTTATTAAAATCAATCCGGCCGAAGTGGAGAAAGTGTTTTGGATTCCTTTGGCTTACCTGTTGGAATACCAGCCCCTGGAATTTGAAATAATTCTCAAGCCCGAATTTCCAGACGGCTTTCCCCAGGAGCTTATACCACAGGGCGCCAATTATCCTTTCCGCACCAATCGACTGCAGCAGTATTTTTATATATGGGAAGGAGAAGTTATCTGGGGTCTTACCGCCCGCATGCTCTATCATTTTTTAGCGTTACTGAAAGGAGACACTTAGAGTCATAAAGTAGGTCAAGTATACACTTGATTCAAATCGTCGGCGATTATATGTTTACATACTATTGTTCGCAAGTCAAGACAAAGCTTGATATTTCTAGCTTATTTATAAACTAATGCATAAATATGCAAGCTCTGTTAGCTACTGAGTAAATATAGCCGAATTTAGCCGTTTTTTATCCTTTGTATTATTCTAAAGCTCAGTTTATCATATCTCTATGACACTTCACGTCATAATGCCTGTTTCCCATTGTACATCAGGCCAGTAACAATAATGCTGTCAGCCAAAAATCCGGTTCTATATCCCTTCGGGACCTGATTATTTGTGGGCTTTAAAGGGGGTTGGAATAAAAAAGGTAAAACACGAAAAATAGGGGTTGTAAGTATTGCACTTACACCTGATTTACGATGTGTCTCCCTACTCCCAGAAAATAAGCTACTTAGGGATAATGGGGATAGTGAACACAGTAGGAAAGGAGTATAGATAGTGGATTTTCCGTTTTCAATCAAGAATAAGACAACCAAGGCCCTATTGGGCAGCTTATTCAGCTTACCCGTATTGCTGCTTACACCAGCATGGGCAGTGGCCAGCGAGGCCAACCTGATG
>DHCD01000040.1:39147-40172 GCA_002398105.1 Syntrophomonas sp. UBA4911 | reverse complement strand
ACCTGACCGATTTTGTTGTAAAACTCATCAATTTTCAGCGGACGGTTGTCCAGCGCCGACGGCAGCCGGAAGCCATAATCCACCAGGTTCTGCTTGCGGGAGCGGTCGCCTTCATACATCCCCCGTACCTGGGGTACGGAAATATGGGATTCATCCATAAAGAGCAGGAAATCAGAGGGGAAAAAGTCGATTAACGTATAGGGAGGCTCTCCCGGGGCCCGTCCCGTAATATAGCGGGAATAGTTTTCTATGCCCTTGCAGTAGCCTACTTCTTTGATCATCTCCAGATCATAGCGGGTACGCTGTTCCAGACGCTGGGCCTCCAGCAGTTTTCCCTGGCTTTGGAACCGGCTGAGCTGCTGTTCCAGCTCTTCCTCTATGTCTCCGGCCGTCGCCATCATATGCTCCCAGGTGGTAACAAAGTGGGAGGCCGGAAATATCATTACATGGATGCGGCGGCCGTAAATTTCGCCGGTTATAGGGTTAAATTCAACGATCCGGTCTATTTCGTCACCGAAAAATTCAATCCGGATAGCTTTTTCTCCGGTAGAGGCGGGGAAGACTTCCACCACATCCCCCCGGGCCCGGAAATAGCCTCGGCTGAAAGCATAATCGTTGCGTTCATAGTGGGTTTCCACCAAACGCCGGAGCAACTCGTCACGGCTCAGCTCCATCCCCGGGCGCAGAGATATAGCCAGTTTATAGTAGTCATCCGGAGCTCCCAGGCCGTAGATGCAGGATACGCTGGCTACGATTATCACATCGCGCCGTTCCAGGATGGATGCGGTAGCCGCATGGCGCATCTTGTCGATTTCATCGTTTATGGAGGAGTCTTTTTCAATATAGGTGTCAGTATGAGGTACATAAGCCTCAGGCTGATAGTAATCATAATAACTGATGAAATACTCCACCGCATTTTCCGGAAAAAATTGCCTAAATTCCGAATAGAGCTGTCCGGCCAGGGTCTTGTTAGGGGCCATGACCAGGGCCGGGCGCTGCTGCTGCTCAATGATCTGAGCCATGGT
>DHCD01000040.1:14742-38902 GCA_002398105.1 Syntrophomonas sp. UBA4911 | reverse complement strand
TGATCGCTTCGGGCTGGTCACCGGTAGCTTTATAGTCTGAGTGCAGTACAAAACCGCTCATTTTTTACCTCACTTACTCCGTCCTGGTACAAACAATTGTTCTCTCCAATATAATAGCAAACCGTATAGCAGCAGAGCAAGTACTGGTCAAAAGCTTTTAAGAAGGGATAGCCAGATCTGAGGAAGATTATAGCATCCATTACACTCGCTCCTATCAGGAGCTGATAACCATGTATAAATGATGCTATTGCATCTTAACCGGTTGAGCAATGTATCAATAACGCGATAAATAAGATTTAATATATTGCGTGTACTCCGGAATATCACAGAAACTGGGGTCGGGAGCCGTGGTTGATTATTTCCTCCAGGATTTCCTGACGGCGTTTATCCAGTTGCTCAAAATCCATGAATCCGGTATAAATCTTCTTTAACTCCTTGAGAGTGGAGTGGGCGTTTTCCAGTTTCACTTGCGCATCCAGCAGCAGCGATTCATAATTGCGGCCGGCTTCACTGCTCCTGGCGGCCGCCTCTTCCGGATTATAATTATCCAGATAAGTCGTCATATCAACCACAATATCCCACGGTTTGACGGATAATTCCATATTGCCTCCATCTATAAGCGCCAGTTGCAGGTTACGAATAATGACCATGACAATGCTTTCCACCTCAAAACCACAATGATAATACTCCAGAAAATATCCTTTTTTCCGGGCCAATTGCGCCAGCTCGGTAATGACCAGGGATTTACCGCTGCCCGGAGGGCCTTTTAAGATGTAACGCCGCCTGCATTCATTGCTGATTTCGTCAATATAATTGACCACCCCATCGGCAGTTACGGCACTGGCAAAATAATGTCTTTCCCCCGGCTGTTCCCGCAATAATTCACTGGCCAGCTCTTCAATCAGCTTACTGATATTGCCCATATGCAAGCAAACCCGGGCCGCTGTTTTTACCTGCTCCCGGGCCTGGCCGGCGTTTTTTAAGACTTCATAAGCCTTGCCGTTTTGTTCCTCCTGGCGGTCGGTCAACTCAATTATTTCTCTGGTTTTGCCGTTCAATTCTTTTTTATTGCGGTATTCTCCCAGATAGATTATGTGCCCGGTGGCCCCCGGATATCTGGGGTCTATCGGCTGAGGCAAACTGCCGTTGATAACCGCCGTGCCCAGACGAGGAATATGAACCCCATCAGGATTTACCGGATCCAGAGCCGATATCCAAAACTCAATTTCATAACCCTTTTCCGAAAGCGACTCCCCCAGAAGACGGATAAACGTGGACTTGCCCGATCCCGGTGCTCCTTTTAATATATATATCTTCCTTAATCCCCGTATCAGGTCTGGAATAAAGGTATAAAACCCCTGGCTGGTGTTGCTGCTGGTTAAAACATAACGAATTTCTCCCGATTTCATTTCCTAACCCCTCCATAATGCTTTGCTATTAAGGTATTCATTAGGGGCACGGAATGTTAATATTCCGGTCATCTTTTTTTAAATCTGCGCCCCATGCGCCGGGTGAAGCCCCAGAAGCCATCTTCGTTGAGGAGCAGATATCGGGCGGTAGCTTTATCCGGTACCGGTATAATGCCTAATTCCTGGCAGGGTCGGCGGGTAAGCTGGAGCAGGAGGCGCTGACCTTCCCGCAATATTTCCAGCTCCAATTCCCTGAATCCGCTGTTTAAAAACTGCTGTACCGCCCCCATATCGTTTACCGGTTCTCCATTAATACTTAAGATCGTGTCTCTCGACCTGATACCGGACCGACTGGCCAAAGAAGCCTTCATTACTTCCAAAACCATGATCCCCCGGGGGGGATTTACATAAATAGGCTGACGGTTACGTTCCTCCCGCATACCCAGCCAGATAACGAATTCGTGGCCCAGCGGGCTGAAAAGAGCGGCTATAAGAGTGAATTGCTCCCAGTGGGAGGACAAGATAGCAAGCAGCAGCAGGATCATACTGAAACCAAAAAGGTTGCTGGCCGACTTCTTTATCCTCTGCTCCGGGACATGGGTGGAACTGATCTCGCCGTAACCGAGTACGGCCAGAACTGGTAGAAGAGAGTAGTTGCGCCCGTAATCGAATGCTGCATAATCTTTGATCAAAGGCCACCAGTCGGGCATGCTCACTCCCGCAGCCGGGTCGGCCGCACCGCCGGCCATCAGAATGATCAGGGGGATGGGCCAAAAGTATTGGATATTAAATCCGCCCCGCAGACTCTGGCCGCTTTTTAGGTATACGGGGATGGGAGTTGCCCTGCCATTCAGCAGTATAAGCATGCTTTCCACCATATGCAGTACGGCTATAAGACCCATCAGCTGTGCGATATTGATGTCAGGATAGCCGACCGCCAGGCTTATCAGGGACAGTATCCCTCCGGCATAGGCAAAGCATAAAAAACGCGGGTTGACCAACATCAGCAAAACTGCTATCAACCACAGATACATGATTCCCAGATGACTTAAGTCGATACCGATAAAAATCAGCAGGATACTGCCCAGCAAACCGCCCAGGATCCCCAGGGAAGCAGAGATCAGAGCGGAATGCAGATACCGGTTGCGGCTATAATTGCAGAGGCTGCGGGTCATGTCTTCCAGGCGCCGATATTGCCAGGCGACGATAGCCAGTAAGAGCAGATAAATAATAATGAACATGGGCGAAGTAAAGGCATTGAGGAGTACTTTCCCCATTAAAACCGTAATTGCAGCCAACAGTTCCAAGCGCCCATCTCCTTTACCCTCCGGAATAAAAAACCCCACCGGCAGCAGGGTTTTTTACAAGGTTTATGATTTTAAAAATTTTGAATTATGGCGGAAATGCTCTGCATTTCTTTTTAATATAATTGTTTTTTGATCAGGGAGACCGCTTTTTCCAGCTGCAGATCCTGGCTGTCGTCAGCCTTATTCTCCACTACGTAATCCGGGGTTATGCCGACTTCATTAATGTCGATGCCGTCCGGAGTGTAGTACTTCCGAGTAGTAAGTTTAAGAGCGCCGCCATTGCGCAGGGGAAATACGGTCTGCACCAATCCCTTGCCGAAGGTCTTCTTGCCCACCAAAACGGCCCGCTCGTTGTCCTGCAGGGCGGCGGCCAGGATTTCCGAGGCACTGGCACTATCTTCATTGACCAGAACCACCAGGGGAATATCAACTTTGCCCTTGCCGGCCCGGTACACCTCTTCATTACCCTGGGCATCGGCCACACTTACGACTTTATCCCCATCCAGGAATATCCCGGCAATGTCGATGGAAACATCGAAATCACCGCCGCCGTTATTGCGCAGATCCAGTATCAATCCCCTGACTTTCTTATTCCCCACCAGATCATTAACGCTGGTTTTAATCTCTTCGGCCGAGCGGGTGCCGAACTGGCTGAGGCTTATATAACCGATCTGATTGGCGCTGTCCAGCACTTTTGACTCCACCGAGGGGACATTGATGATTTCCCTGACTATACGGAAAGTATGCTCCTTGCCGTCCGCTTCCCGGTAAACGCTTAGGGACAACTGGGTTCCGGGGTCGCCCCGCATCAAATGTACGGCTTCATCCTGACTCATGCCCACGGTACTGTCGTCATTTATCTTGGTGATAATATCTCCGTGTTTAATGCCTTCCTTATATGCGGGAGTACCTTTTATCGGGGAGAATATTTTTAACCGGCCCTGATTATCCTGCAAAATATAGACGCCAATACCGCCGAATTTAGCATCCAGCCGTATTTTTAAATCCTGCCAGGTATTCTTATCCAGGTATTCGGAATAGGGGTCGTTGAGTGAGGCTACAATACCTGAAGCCGCCCCCTCAAATACCCGGGAATTATCAAGATCGTACAGGGATTGGGTTTTCACCAGCCCCAGAACGCTGACTAAGGTGCTCAGTCCGCCGGCATTAGTCAAAAAAATGAAAATCAGTCCGGTGACAAACAGAGCGCCCATTATACTCAAAAAAACAACCAGGCCCTTTATAAAAGATTTCTTTTTCAAACTTCCACCACCATACATTATTGTATTTATACCGGCTTCACCTTATGCCCATTAAAGCAGGAATTTTTTTCCTGACCGCTGAGAAATCAATCTCTGCTCGCCAGCAAACAGCCGCATTTATTTCACTTCCAACTCATTATACCGGTTCCCTTGCGATTTTAGCCAGCAAAATAAAATGAGCCAGGGTAACTTGAACCCTGACTCGTCGATTATTCCTAGCGTACATAAGGTGCGGGGTCGGTAGGATTTCCGTTTATGCGTACCTCAAAATGAAGGTGAGGGCCGGTGCTCCATCCGGTACTTCCCACTTTTCCTATAGCCTGGCCTTTTTCCACCGTGGCTCCTTTCCCTACTATGAAACTGGATTGATGCGCATATAGTGTGGATACACCCTGACCATGGTCTATGATGATAACATTGCCATAGCCGGACATCCAGCCGGCGGAGATGACCGTGCCGCTGTCAGCTGCAACTATGGTAGCTCCCATGGGGGCGGCTATGTCCATTCCGGTGTGCAGCCGTCTTTGCTTAAGTATAGGATGGTACCGCATGCCATAAGGCGACGATATGCCGGTATAGCCCGGGGCAGGCCAGGTATAGGTGCCGGTACCGGCCTGGCCGCCGCTGCTGCCTGCCTGGTACTGACGGATTATCGTGGCCAGTTCCTGCGAGGTCTGTTCCAGCTCATTCAGGGCTTTTTCATAGGATTCCTTCTCCTGGCGTACATTGCCCAAGAGTTTCTGTTTTTCATCCTTTTGGGCGTCCAGCTCCTCTTTCTGGGCCAGGCACTCGGCCTGAATACGCTGCAGTTCTTTCTGTTTTACCTCCAGTTCGGACTTTTTCAGGGAAAGCTCCCGCTTCTCTTTATTTATGGATTCAATAAGGTCCACATCCTGTTCCACTATGGCATGGAGCAGATCATAACGGGTCAAAAAGTCCTTGATATCAGTGGCTGAGAGCAATACTTCCAGATAGGAGACATTGCCGCCCTTTTCATATATAAACACCAACCGCTTGCCCAGAATATCACTTTGTTCGGCCAGGGATTCCTCTGTCACCTTAATTTCCTTTCCGGTCTTGTCGATATTCTCTTCCAGATAAGCGATCCGCTCCCCGGCAGATTTAATGTCCGCTTCAGTTTTACTGATATTCTTATCCAAACTGCCAAGCTGCCCCATAATGGACTTTTCCTGTTTACGAGCCTGGTCTATATTGGTCCTTTGCCGGTTAATCTGCTGGTTAACTTCCTGCAGCTTCTGCTGCTGTTCCTGCAGAGGATCGGCATAGACCGGGAAAATAATACCGTTTAAAAGAGCCAGGGCCAGTGCAGCTGTCAGCAGGTTTTTTTTACTTTTCATCCTCTCCCCACCCTTCGGTTTTAATTATTAATCGGACTCGGCTCCGCTGCGCTAACACCGGTATTATCCGGGATTTCCGCAGTTTCTTCATAAGCTCTTAAATAATCAAGTTTTAATCCCGTGCCGCGTTATCCGCGTCTATTTTAAAATCTGGTTATCTGTTTCTTAAACATCCAAAAAGCGATTCAGTGATACCCAGGTTCCTATGATCCCCAGCAGAGCCCCGCCTGCCAGCAAACCCAGGTAGACGTTGGTCAATATTCCCGGATCCGTAACCAGAGGCAGGAAAAAGAGTGTATCCACTCGCTTGATCAAGGAACCATAGCCTGCAGCCAGTATAAGGATAGAAATAAGTCCTCCGCACGCGCCCAGGAATACTCCTTCCATAAAAAAGGGCCAGCGTATAAACCAGTCGGTCGAGCCGATGAGTTTCATCAGATAAATCTCCTTGCGGCGGGCAAAAATAGCCAGGCGAATAGTAGTGGCTATCAGGAATACGGCCGCAACAACTAACAAAACTATGAATACTATGCTGATAAGACGAACCCAGCGGGTTACTTTGAACAGCCTTTCCACCACGCCCTGCCCGTAATTCACCTTGTAAATCCCGTCAATCTTCTCGATTTGTTCCGCTATCTGGGGCACGGTATGAGGGTCCCGGGCTTTGACTTCATAACTATGGGGTAAAGGATTCTCCCCTAAAGTATCTTTAAGATCGTAATCCTCTCCTCCGAACTTTCCCTGCAGTTTTTCCAAGGCCCGGTCGCGGGAAAAGAAAGTTACCGATTGTACCCCGGGAATAGCCTTCAGTTCCTGCTTGATATCAGTAATCTGGCTCGAGGTCAAATCCTGATCCAAATAGGCAACGATCTCCACATCTGATTCCAGGTGCTCCATAAGCTCACCGGCGTTAAGAGCCAGCAAAAGGGCAAAACCCAGTATAAGTATGGAAATCGCCACGGTGGAAACAGTGGCAAAGCTTAAGAGACGATTCCTGAGCAGTGATTGCCAGGCCTGGCCCAGGAAATAAAAAATACTGCCCGGTCTCATAGTATGGCCTCCCCGGACGGGTTATCAGCCGCGACTTTACCGTTTTCCAACATAACTACCCGTTTACCGGCGTTTTTCACCAGTTCCCGGGCATGAGTGGCCATAATTACAGTAGTTCCCTTGCGATTAATGCCAAAAAGCAATTCCATAATCTCGTGGGAAGTATCTATATCCAGGTTGCCGGTAGGCTCATCGGCTATCAGGAGCAGGGGGCGGTTTGCCAGTGCCCGGGCGATTCCAACCCGCTGCTGCTCTCCCCCGGAGAGCTCTCCCGGGAATGATTTTTCCTTCCCTTTTAACCCTACCAGATTGATTACTTCCGGTACCCGTTCTTTAATTTCCCGGCTTTTGGCCCCTACCACTTCCATGGCAAAGGCAACGTTTTCGTGTACCGTTTTATTCTCCAGCAACTTAAAATCCTGAAAAATAATACCCATATTGCGCCTTAATTTAGGGACCTCGCCCCGTTTCATCCTTACTATACTGCGGGCGGCTAAAAATATCTGTCCCCGGGTGGGCAGTTCTTCCCGAAACAGCATCTTTACCAGCGTAGACTTTCCGGCTCCGCTGGGCCCCATCAGAAACAGGAACTCACCTCGGTCTATTTTAAGGGAAATATCATCCAGGGCCTTGACTCCATTGGGATATATTTTGGAGACGTTATAAAACTGAACTAACATCGAATACCTCCAAATAAAAAAAACCACCAATAGTGGTGGTTCTACAAAAATACCAGGAAATCCTTTTTTATTTTTATTTCTTTTTAAGTAAAAGCCGTATATTTTGTACTATTTTATCGACCGTCAAGCCATAATACTGCATTAGCTCATCAGGTTTACCGGATTGTCCGAAAACATCTTCAATCCCCATTCTCTTTACCGGAATGGGATAATTCTCGCTTACCGCCTCACATACTGCGCCTCCCAGCCCGCCGATTATATTATGTTCTTCCACCGTCAATATAGCTCCGGTTTCTTTCGCCTTGCGAATAATTAAATCCTGATCCAGGGGCTTGATGGTGTGCATGTCAACCAGCGAGACCTGAATTCCCTCTTCAGCTAGAATCCGGCACGCTTCCAGGGCTAGAGATACCATGCCGCCACAGGCAATCACAGTGGCGTCCCGGCCCTGGCGAAGTTCAATACCACGGCCGATTTGGAAATCGGTATCATCTTTATATAACAATGGCAAGGCCGGCCGCCCCAGGCGCAAATAAACCGGTCCCGGCTGCTCATAGAGCCTGAACAAGGCCAGGCGGGTGCTGACTCCGTCAGCCGGCACGATCACGCTGAGGTTAGGTATGCTTCTCATAACGGCAATGTCCTCCACCGACTGATGGGAGCCGCCGTCTTCGCCCACGGTGATTCCGCTGTGGGTGGCGCAAATTTTTACATTCAAGTTGGCATAAGCCAGAGAATTGCGTACCTGCTCAAAAGCCCGGCCGGTGGCAAAAATAGCGAAAGAGCTGGCGAAAACCACTTTACCTGCCGCCGCCAGTCCGGCAGCCATGCCAACCATGTTCTGCTCGGCAATACCCGCATTGATAAAACGCTCCGGAAAAGCTTTGGCAAAATCAGCCGTTTTGGTTGATTTAGAGAGGTCGGCATCCAGAACTACGATATTATCGTGCAATTGCCCCAGTTCCACCAGGGCCTTCCCATAAGCGTCTCTCGTCGCCTGTTTATCCAAAATCACTTCACTCCCTATCGGAATTATGAATTCTTAATTAACAGGCCATGGCCCGCAGGGCCATAACCAAAATGAAAATACTCCAACCGTTCTGCTAGTTTTCTGACGCGGAGTTCAGGGAATTTAGAAGGAACAACGCGGAAAAAGCTTTAATAAAATCCGCGGATTCCCCAAAAGCTCCGCGGATTCCGCGTCTAATAAATCTGCGTTGATCCGCGTCTATTTTCTAATTAACAGGTCATGGCTACATGCCGCAACCACCTATGAAAATAATCCTACGGTTTCGCTACTTTTTTGACGCGGAATTCAGGGAATTTAGAAGGAAGAACGCGGAAGGAAACCTTAATAAAATCCGCGTATTCCTTAAAAGATTCCGCGAGTTCCGCGTCTTTTTATAATGGTTCTGCGTTAATCTGCACCCTTAATTGCGAGTATAACGAGCATCAGTTGTCCTCGAAGAGGGCGTCTATTTTCTAATTAAGATTGGGATAACCTATGGTTATCCCCTCCATAATTAAAAATTACGATAGCTCGGCCAGGGCTTTTTCGACTTCGTCGGGTTTGGGGGCTACTCCGTGCCATTCCGCCCGATTCTCCATGAAGGAACAGCCCTTGCCCTTTATGGTATGGGCAATTACGGCGGTGGGTCGGTTTTGCACCGTACGGGCAGTATTCAGGGCCTGCATGATCTGCCGGTGGTCATGCCCGTCTATCTCCAGTACTTCCCAGCCGAAAGCCCTGAACTTATCCGGAATGGGCAGGGGCGACATGACCTCTTCCACCCGGCCGTCAATCTGCAAGCCGTTATTATCAATAAAGGCCGTTAGATTATCCAGTTTATAATGAGCTGCCGCCATGCTGGCTTCCCAGACCATCCCTTCCTCAATTTCGCCGTCTCCCAGCAGAGCATAGACCCGGTAAGGTTTTTGATCCATTTTCCCGGCCAGGGCCATACCTACCGCCCAGGATATGCCTTGTCCCAGGGAACCGGTGGAAGCTTCCACTCCGGGGAGCTTGCGCATATCAGGATGTCCCTGCAGAGGACTGCCCAGCTTTCTCAGCCGGTTAAGATAATCCTGGGGGAAAAACCCCTTTTCCGCCAGGGCCGCATAAAGAACCGGAGCGGCATGTCCTTTGCTGAGAACAAAGCGATCCCTTGCCTCCCAGCCCGGATTTTTCGGGTCGATATTCATTTCCCAAAAATACAGACAGGCCACTATATCGCTGGCGGACAGCGAACCTCCGGTATGGCCGGAACCTGCCTGACCCAGCATGCTTATGATGTTCCGGCGCATCTGCCGGGCCTTCTCGGTAGTGATCGTTACAGACTGTTCGGTAATCTCCTTCACCTTTCGCGCTCCTTAACTAATAATTGATGGTACGAAAACAACCGCTGATTACACTAACGTGGAGTTTGGATGCATAAATATTCCGTCGCCCAGACTCCACCTGGGCAACACCAACTGCTTGTCTCGCGTCTGAAGGGGGACGTTCCAATTCGCGTCCATGCTCAGTGTCACTCTCACCCCATCCGTGGGGTTCGCCCCCTTCCGCCGCAACCTTAATTGTCACCCGGAGGTGACATCAGGAGTGCCCTCGGGTGCTTCGCCTTCGCAGGATGATGCTCCAGGCTCCGTCTAACGGCTCCTGCATATTTATGCATCCAAACAAAGCTCTTGTACTTTCAAATCTGCGTCTATTTACTTAATTCACTGATCAGTTTACGCCTTCTGCTGCAACCGGGCATAGATGAATTCGTCCAGGTCGCCGTCAAGGACTGCCTGAACATTGCCTTCCTCCAGGTTGGTACGATGATCCTTGATTAGATTAAAAGGATTCAAGGTATAGGTCCTTATCTGGCTTCCCCAGGCTATGTCTTTATATTCTCCCTTAAGATTCTGCAAATTATTTTGGGCTTCCTCCTGCTTCATCTCATATAGTTTAGCGGTTAAAATCTTCATGGCCGCCAGGCGATTGGCATGCTGGGAACGCTCATTCTGGCACTGGGCTACAATACCGGTGGGGAGATGGGTAATGCGAACCGCGGAATCAGTCTTATTTACATGCTGACCGCCGGCGCCGCTTGAGCGATAGGTATCTATGCGCAAATCTTCCGGATTAATATTGACCTCTACATTTTCGATTATCTCCGGCAATACCGAAAGTGATGCAAACGAAGTATGGCGCCGCCCGGAGGAGTCAAAAGGAGAAATCCTGATCAGACGGTGCACCCCTTCCTCACACTTGAGTTTGCCAAAAGCGTATTTACCTTTGACCATGAAGGTCACACTCTTGATTCCCGCCTCATCTCCGTCCAGATAGTCCATAACTTCCGTCGTATAACCGGATGCTTCCGCCCAGCGCGTATACATCCGAAACAACATCTCTACCCAATCCTGGGCTTCGGTACCGCCGGCGCCGGCATGCAGGGAAAGAATGGCATCCCGCTCATCATGGATTCCAGAAAACAAAACCAGGAGTTCAAACTCCCGAAATCTTTTCTGCAGTCCTTTTAATTCAGTCGCAGTTTCACTCCAGAGCTCCTGATCATCCTCTTCCTGAGCCATGTCCAGGATATCTTTAATATAATTGGCTTCTTCCCAGAGATGACAAAATCTATTAACACTCTCCTGCAAGTCACTGATGTTTTTTAAAATCTTTTGCGCTTCCTGGCGGTCATTCCAGAAATTCTCCTCCAGGGTTTTCTTCTGGAGGACCTCTATCTCCTGTTTTTGACCATCAATGTCAAAGAGAAGCCCTCATTTCTTCAAGGCGTTTGACTATATCACTGCATACGGATTGGGGATCTTCAATCAATATCTTTCCCTCCTTTAAGGTTGAGCCGTACTGCTGGATGGTTCAAAATAGTCATATTTCTTTTTCAATATTACTATATCCACCCGGCGGTTCATAGCCCGGCTGATCTGATCATC
This sequence comes from Syntrophomonas sp. UBA4911, assembly GCA_002398105.1. Lineage (GTDB taxonomy): Bacteria > Bacillota > Syntrophomonadia > Syntrophomonadales > Syntrophomonadaceae > UBA4844. The sequence continues at coordinate 27,894 of DHCD01000040.1, read as the reverse complement.
ATTGGGAACCAGGGGGCGGTATTCGCCAAAGCCGATTATAGATAGGCGTTCCGCCGGAATCCCGGCGTCTTCATTAAGTACATGAACCACATTGGAGGCTCTTAGTGCCGATAATTCCCAGTTCGAAGGAAATTTTCCCGTATTTATAGGCAAATTATCGGTATGGCCTTCCACCCGAATATAATTAGGGATTTTAACCAAGGTTTTTCCTACTTCCCGGATTATCCCCTGGGCCTGGGGAGTCAACTGGTCGGACCCGCTGGCGAACAGCAGGGTGTCCTTAAAGCTTATAACCAGTCCCCGCTCCTGTTCATAAATTATAATATATTCACTGAGTTTTGTAACCGCGGTGTTGCCCTGAGCCTGTTCCTGGCTGACCTCCAGATCTTTGGTGCTGATAAATTCGGCTATGATTCTTTTTACTTCATCCAGTTCTCCCTGCTGGGCGGTAGCCGGTCCGGGGCCTTCCGGCATTTGCTGCCCCGATATTCCTTCTATCATAGAAGGGCCCTGGGTGTCAAGTACCGACATGGCCTGTCCGGTCAGCACTACGCTCAGGGAATTAGCCACCGCCGCATATTTACGGGCATCAACCTGGCTCATAGTATACATCAAAATAAAGAATATCAGTAAAAGTGTAATAAGGTCGGAGTAGGTAATGAGCCAACGCTCCATATTGGCTTCTTTCTCCGGTTTTTTCTTCCTGCGCCCTGCCATATAATCACATCCTTGCCTGGGCCTGCTGTTGCTCGGCTGCAGCCTCTCTGGTCTGCGGCGGCAGGAAGGTCATCAGCTTTTCCCTTATTACCCGAGGATTTTCTCCCGCCTGAATAGATAGTATACCTTCCAGGACCAGTTCCATCAACAGGACTTCTTTTTCTGATTTACCTTTTATCTTGGTGGCAAAGGGAATCCAGAGCACATTGGCCGAGCCCACACCGTAAAGAGTAGCCAGGAAGGCTACCGCAATGGCGCCGCTCAGTTTGTCCGGTTCAGATATGCTGCTCAGAACATGGACCAGTCCCATAACCGTACCGATAATACCCATGGTAGGAGCAAAGCCTCCGGCCGACATGAATACTTCAAAGCCGACTTTTTCTTTTTTCTCATAGGCTTCTATCTCCATTTCCAGCATATTACGGGTAAGTTCAGGATCAGTTCCGTCAATCACCAATTGCAGCCCCCGGGCCAGGAAAGGGTTGCCTATTTCGCCCAGCTGGCTTTCCAAGCTCAGCAAACCTTCGCGCCGGGCCTTGTCGGCCGTTTCTACCAGAGAATCAAGGACGGTTAGATAATCAATCTTTTTATCGGTAAATATAACCTTTAGAAAATAAGGGACCGTCTTAATTTCTTCCATGGTAAAGCTTAGTATTACCGCTCCAATGGTACCCCCGAATACGATCAAGGCCGCGGTTTCCACCAGGAGCATCCTCATGGTGCCGCCCTCCAGGAAGAATCCGCCCAATAGCCCTCCGAATCCTACGAGTAATCCTATTAGAGTCGCTATGTCCATTAACTAACCCCTCTTCCACAACAATTCTTATACTTTTTACCGCTGCCGCAAGGACATGGTTCATTACGTCCTATTTTCTTCCCTACCCTAATGGGTTTCTTCTCGGTTTCTTCCCCTTGATTGATAAAGGTCCGGCGCTCCTGGGGCTGCTGTACCACTTTGACCCGCAGGATAAAGCGGACGACATCCTCTTTTATGCTGTAGACCATAGATTCAAAAGCGTTAAAGGCTTCAAACTTATACTCAATAAGCGGATCCTTCTGCCCGTAAGCCCGCAGGGATATGCCATTGCGAAGCTGATCCATGGCGTCGATATGATCCATCCACTTGTCGTCTATGATCCTGAGCATAATGGCCTTTTCCAGTTCCCGCATGGTTTGGCCGCCCATTTCCGCTTCCCTTTCCTCGTAGAGGCGGTGGGTGCGTTCCTGGAGAAATTCCTTGACCTCGTCTTTGGTCATCCCTTTGAGGTCATCAACGCTAAAATCTATGCGGGGGAGCACATGCTGTTCCACATAGGCCAGCAAACCTGGCAAGTCCCAATCATCAGAGTATTTAATATCACCGGCATAGCCGTTGACCACTTCATCGACAACATCATCAATCATACTGGAAATGGTATCTTTCAGGTCTTCTCCATCCAGCACCTTTTTACGTTCCCCGTACATGACTCCTCTTTGCTGGTTAATAACATCGTCATATTCCAGGACATTCTTTCTTATGCTGAAGTTGCGGCTTTCCACCTTCTTCTGAGCATTTTCAATACCCCGCGAAACCATCTTGTTCTCAATCGGCATACTGTCGTCCATGCCCAGGCGATCCATAACCCCTTCAATGGTGGAAGCCCCAAACAAACGCATCAGATCATCTTCCAGCGACACATAAAAGCGCGATTCACCCGGGTCGCCCTGCCGTCCGGAACGTCCCCGCAACTGGTTGTCTATACGCCGGGCCTCATGCCTTTCGGTACCCAGCACATACAGGCCGCCCAGTTCCTGCACTCCTTCCTCCAGCACAATATCAGTTCCTCTGCCCGCCATATTAGTAGCTATGGTTACGGTGTTTTTTTCACCGGCTCCCGCTATAATCTGGGCTTCCTTCTCATGGTGTTTGGCATTCAAAACCTGGTGGGGAATCCCCTTCTTTTTCAGCAAATTGCTTAAAAGCTCGGACTTTTCTATGGATATAGTACCTACCAATACCGGTTGTCCGCTCCGGTAACGCTCCGCGATATCTTCCACCACCGCCTGGAATTTTCCGGCTTCGGTGCGGTAAATAATATCCGGCTTGTCATCTCTTACCATAGGCCTGTGGGTAGGTATGACCACCACATCCATGCCGTAGATCTTGCGGAATTCCTCTTCTTCCGTCCTGGCGGTACCAGTCATGCCGGCCAGTTTTTCAAACATGCGAAAATAATTCTGGAAAGTTATAGTGGCTAGGGTCTGCGACTCCTTCTCAATCTTGACTCCTTCCTTGGCCTCTATCGCCTGGTGCAGTCCATCGCTGTAACGGCGTCCGAACATCAGGCGTCCGGTAAACTCATCCACGATTATTACCTGTCCGTCTTTGACTACGTAATCCCGGTCCCGCTTCATCAGGCCATACGCCTTGAGCCCCTGATTTACATGATGAGCCAGTTCCATATTCTCCGACAGGTTGTCAATCGCAAAGTACTTCTCCACCTTGCGCACCCCGTCTTCGGTCAGGGTCACCAAGTGGGCCTTCTCGTCTATTTTATAATCCTCTTCATTTACCAGACGGGGAATAAACTTGGCTATCTGGTAATAGAGGTCGGTGGGTTTGTCCCCCTCACCGGAAATAATCAAGGGGGTACGCGCCTCGTCAATAAGTATGGAGTCAACCTCGTCAATAATCGCATAATGCAGATCCCTTTGCACCATGTTCTCGGTTGCAATCACCATATTATCGCGCAGGTAATCAAAACCAAATTCGTTGTTGGTTCCATAAGTAATGTCACAGGAATAGGCATGTTTACGCTCTTCATAGCTTAAGTCATGCACAATAAGGCCCACGGACAAGCCGCAATACTCATAAATCGGCCGCATCCACTCCGAGTCACGGGTGGCCAGGTAATCGTTGACGGTTACAATGTGAACCCCTTTTTCCTCCAGGGCATTTAAATATGCCGCCAGGGTGGCTACCAGGGTCTTGCCTTCACCCGTCTTCATCTCTGCTATACGGCCTTCATGCAGTACCATCCCGCCGATCAGCTGAACATCAAAATGCCTCATTCCCAAAGTTCGGCGGGAAGCTTCCCGTACCAGGGCAAAAGCCTCAGCTAATATATCGTTTAAATTCTCTCCGCCCTTTAACCTTTCCTTAAATTCTGCAGTTTTTTGGGGAAATTGCTCGGCGGGCAAGGCAGTATAGTCTGCTTCCAGCTCGTTTATGGCCTCTACCCTGCGGCGCAGCCGCTTAATCTCTTTTTCATTGTCATCCAGTAACCTTTTAAGGGCATCTCTAATCATCGGTATCTCTCCTCTTAAAAAAAGAGGAACCATCCAGGTTCCTCCCTATTCAACATCAATAAATTAACATTTTTATATTATCACTTTGCCGGTGTGCCTTCAACTAATCAAATTCTGGTTCAATCAGCCCATAGCCCTTATCCTTGCGTTTATAGACCACGTTAACCTCTTCGGTCCGGGCATTAAAGAATACAAAAAAGCTGTGGCCCAAAAGATTCATCTGCATAATCGCCTCTTCTTCATCCATCGGCTTTAAGGCAAATCTTTTGCTGCGGACAATGTTGAATTTTTCTGTCGCTTTGCCTTGATCCAATTCTTTCAGGGCTTCTTCCCGCAGAGATTTCTTCAGACCCACCCCCCGGTTATTTCTATATAATTTAGTCTTATATTTTTCTATCTGTTTCTCCAGTTTCTCCTCTACCAGATCAATTGAGCTGTACATGTCATCGGTACATTCTTCACCCCTCAGGAGTATCCCGTTAAGCGGTATGGTAACTTCCACCCTATGCCCCTCGGCGCCGACTGAAAGGGCTACCTGAGCCTCCTTTACATCCTCAATGTACTTTTCCAACTTGGAAAGCCTTTTAGTGGTATAGTCCTTTAACGCATCAGTAAGTTCAATGTTTTTGCCTCTGATATCAAACTTCATACGACCACTCCTTTCCCGTTGCTTATGTATATTATACTACTCGGATAAGAATAAATCCTTTCATTCATAATTTAGTATTATGCGTAAAATCCCCTAATATCCCAATATTTTTGAGGTAGGTCCCGGGTGAGGCTGCGGACGCAAAAGGGCGGCCTTTTTGTAGTCAGACCACAAAAGAACCGCCCTGCCTTATGCACCCGCCGGTATCTTTTTTAAAATGAAAAACCGGGCTTGCGCCCGGTGTTAATATCTAAATTCCCTCTTTCCTAATATGCTGCCTCTTTCATCTGCTGAAAACATTCCATACAATAAACAGGTCTGCCTTCTACCGGCTTAAAAGGAACCTGGGTCTCGGCTCCACATCTGGCACATACAGCTGAAAACATCTCGCGTGGAGCTCTGCTGCCATTGCGGTTGTTGCGGCGGTTGCTCCGGCAGTCCTTGCAACGTTTGGGTTCATTTTCAAAGCCTTTCTCATGATAAAACTCCTGCTCTCCGGCAGTGAAAATGAATTCCTGACCACAATCCTGGCATACTAAGGTTTTGTCTTCGAACATAAAAAGATATCCCTCACTTTTTAGAATTTTGCCGGTGATTACTGAAAAGCATCCTACCGACCCGTATATATTATTATACCCATCAAATTTTAAAATAGCAAGAAATGCCTTTCTATTATAGCTTCTTTTTGTTAAATTCTGCTACCTGCTGATAGAGGCCGGCCGCTTCTTTATTGCTCGCCTTGGTTCCGGTTTTACTTGCCTGGGCCAGGCCGTCCCTCATCAATAACTGATTCCGGCGATCCGTTTCACTGATAGATTTAAGGATAGCCCCAAGTTTATTGAGTATCTCCCTGAGATCCCCATACTGTTCAGGATCAAGCCGGGCTTGAAGCTGGCTCAAGGTAAATTCGCTGATGGCCAGTTCGTTTAATGCCTGCTCTTGCCGGCTCCTGTTTTCCGTATCCAACCGCTGTAAATCATCCAGTAGTCTTTGCCGTTTAGCTATAATATCCATAACCTGGGCAGGAACATCTGTCAGCTGAGGCTTTTTCAGCAGCACCAGTTGTTCCGTGGCTAAGTCGGCCATTGCCTCGCATATCCGGTGCTGTTCGGCAAAGTTATTAATAACACTGTCGATAAGGGTATTTCTCACCTTTAATCTTTCCTTTTATTCTTTCTTATCAATAAACCAGCCCTCAGTATATACATCCTCCTGCAGGTAGGCTTTTTGAGCTTTCTTATTGTTTTTCAAAGAATTAATTTTGCTTTGCGTTTGCTCCTTGGCTTTTTCGAGTAATTCCCGATACTTCACGTCATTCTCATTTATAGCGGCAATAATTGCTTTAATCAGGCTCAGGTATTTATGATAATCAGCATCCATCTCCAGGTCTAAGAGCACTAATCTTTTAGACTCATCCCTCACGCCCGGCTTTTGGTGCAGTTTAGCTTCAATCAGATCTATTTCTTCCATAATAGTCTGACGCTGCTCAATTAACCCGGCCAACCCATCCAGGTCTAAATCCAGCCGGCTATCGGCCAGTAATTGTACCTGCTGGGCAGATACTCGCTGCATCTCCTGCAGTCTGGCCGCTATTTCTTCCAGGCTTTTAATCACAATATCCGAGTTTTTCATAATCATCCCTTTATATTCAAGGTTCGCTGAATATTTTCTTCATTTTTTTCCCGGGTAATGACAGTTGCCTTTTTCATGGCCTCTTCCCAGGTATCGCGAAACTGCGTCAGAAATTCCCGGACTTCGTCCAGCTTACCGATGTCCTTTCCGGCATTGGCCTGCACAAGTTGATAATAAAGGTACTCATAGAGGTTGAAAAGATTATTGGAGATTTCGTATTCCATATTAAGACTGGCTATAAATTCAAGCACAATATTTTGGGTTTTGACAATAAGATTGTGGGCCGTGTTGACATCCTTATCCTCTATAGCCTTTTTGGCATTGTCAATATTCCTTATCGCCCCATCAAAAAGCATCAATAATAACTTTCCCGGTGCGGCAGTTTCAACTGTGGCTTTTTTATAATTATCATATGCCTGAGCATTGACATTCATTGCTTTTATCCCCCTGGGTTAATTATTAAAACATAAGTCCTGGGACTTGATTTCGACAAGTTAATTTTTTATTGGGCCAATTAATTAAATAATCTCATCCAGCAATATTCCCGCCATCTCTTCCAGCATTTTCTTGATCATCGCCGAACATTCCAGGACTTTTTCCGGCGGGATTTCCCGAATGACCTTTTGGGACTCCGAGTCAATTACCTTAACCTGGATTCGCCCGCTCTCTTTATGAACTTTAAACTGCAAATGGTGATTGGAGATTATCATGGCTTCATTCATGACACTGGTGGTTTTTCTGAGCTCTTCTTCATTAGAGTACTGTTGTTTTTTTACCTCATCAATGCTGATCTTAGTTTGACTGGTACTGCGTTCCTTATCATTCACCAGCTTCGTTGGTTCCATGTTAAGGTTGCCGGCGCCAAAGTCCGTGGCAATCCTTTGCCCTTCGACCCGCATTCCCGTCGCCTCCCTGCAAGGTAATAATATTATATTATGTTATCTATATTATCGTCATACTGACCGTCAGACTTTAATACCAGTGTTTTAGTCTTATGACGCAATATACTCCGAAAGGCATCTTTCCAGCTCATTTTTCCATTCCTTAAAAGCGGGAATAAGTACCAGCTGCATATCGGTCTTAGCCTTTTCAATGCGCTGAGCTTCATAGTTGCTGATCATTTCGTCAATCAAACGATTCAGATGCTCGGCATGCTGCTCTATCCGGTTCTCCCCCAGCAGCGGCAGTATAGGCTCGGCGGCTTTATTTATTGAAGCGACGGCATCAGTTATATCTTCCAGAAGATAATAGGTTTCTTCAAAATACCCCTCGTATACCCGTTTTTTGATATGTTCCAGACCTTCTATTATGGTGTCCGACAGACTGATAATATCACTGGCAATCTGAAACTGTTCCACAGAATCCCACCTCTTTCTCCATCCATATATTATGAAGTATAAATTATCATAGTCCAAAGGGAAAGCCCCTTAAGCAAGGGGCTAACCGCTTCTGCTCCGCTACCGCCTAAGCCAGCACATCAATCGTGCTTCCTAGATAGGGCTGCACGGAATTCTCCATTAGCTGGGTATTGATCTGCATCATTTCGGTGATAGCCTGAGCACTCTGTTGGGTACTGTCCATGGACATCTTCATGACCTGCATGGCCGCCATCTGCTGGAGCTGGGCAGTCTGCATGCTCATGGCCAATCCGGCAATAGCCAGTGTATCCATGTCGTGTCCCCCCTTTAAAATTTTTGCAGCAGTTACTGCAAATTTAATATCCTGGGTATCAGCAATATAAGGCAAGTCAATCTTAGCTGCCGGCAGCGATCCACTCCCTGGTTCTGGCAATACCCTCCTCCAGGCTTACCCACGGTTCCCAGTCCAACAGCATTTTGGCCTTATCATAATTGCAGAGCAGCTTTTGAATCTCACTCTGGGGATGAATGTGGGGCACATGCCTTATACGGTTTTTATCTTTACAAATCATATAGGCCAGCTCATTGATACTCACATCCTCGCCCAATCCGGCATTAAGCAGCTGACCGTCGGCGCGCCGGTCCCTTCCCGCCGCTACTACAAAATCGGCGCAGTCCTCCACATAAAGCAGGTCCCGGGTCTGGACGCCGTCGCCATAGATAAGCAAGTCTTCCCCCTGCAGATCACGCCGGATAAAAATAGCCACCACACCGCCTTCACCCGAGGACTTCTGAAAAGGCCCGTAGGTGTTGAAGGGTCTTACTACCACCGTAGGCAGTCCATAAGCATAATAATAGGACAGGGTCAAAGCCTCGCCCGCCAGCTTGCTGGCGGCATAGGGCGAAGCCGGTTTGACCGGGTGCATCTCCCTGATGCCCGCTTTATCCAGACTGCGTTCATAAACCATGCAGCTGGACATAAACAGCATCTTAATTCCCTGCCGGCGGCACTCTTCCAAAACATTAAAGGTTCCGGACACATCATTATCATAAGTAGTACGGGGATCATCAATTGAGTCCTGCACATTGATGCTGGCCGCCAAGTGGTAAACCAGGTCAAACCCGCCGGCAAAGATCCGGCCCAACGCCTCCCGTTCCTTAATATCCCCTTCTATAAACCTAAAATCAGAGTTATTCCTGAATTCCTCAATGTTCATCAGCCGCCCATTGGACAAATCATCCAGGACCGTAACCCTATGCCCGTCAGACAGCAGTTTTTTAACCGTCCATCTTCCGATAAACCCGGCCCCGCCGGTAACCAGGATATTCATAAATAAACCTCCGTTGACCTTTAATCAGATATTGGCAGAATAACTTCCCTTAATCATGGCTTTAATATCACCCAGGCTCATAGTCTCAGCGCCAGCCGAGCTATAGGTACTGCAGGCGGCCAGATCCGCGCCCGGATAAAGTCCCTGATAATCCCGGCGGTCACGATCATAGGGCAATATGATAAAAAGCTCCTCATTTTCCAAGGCCCGGGCGCTCTCTTCCTCGCTCATCAATTCCTCGTACATCTTCTCCCCGGGTCTGAGACCGATAGTTCTCATTTCCACATTCTGACCCGAACTCTCCACCACCGCCCGGGCCATATCTCCCACCGTCAGAATTGGCATCTTAAAGACAAAGGTCTCGCCCCCCGACGATATCGCCAAAGATTTCAAAATCAAGTCCACCGCCCGCTCGGCGCTCATAAAAAAGCGGGTCATGGCCGGATCGGTAACCGTAACCGGACCTCCCCGCTGAATCTGCTTTTGAAAAAGGGGAACCACCGACCCCCGGCTGTTCATGATATTACCGAAACGTACGGACAGAAACTTGATTTGCCGGGGACCTTTCCAGTGATCGGCTGATGCTATCAGCCTCTCTGCCAGCAGCTTGCTGGCCCCCATGGTATTGGTGGGTGAAGCCGCCTTATCAGTACTGGAATACACTACTGCGGATACCCCTGTCGCCATAGCGCATTCAATCACATTCTGAGTTCCCATCACATTGGTCTTGACCGCCTCTGAAGGATTATACTCGCAGGCCGGCACATGCTTTAAAGCCGCCAGGTGAAATACTATATCAATATCCTCCATTGACCTCTGTAAACGCTCCTTGTCCCGCACATCACCGAGGAAAAAACGCAGCCTTTTCATGTCCAGACCCTGATAGGCGAAATACTCCTGGATGGCAAACTGCTTATGTTCATCCCGGGAATAAATACGTACTACGGCCGCATCAAGTTCCAGGAGCCGCCGCGCCAGCTTTTTTCCTACCGTTCCCGTGCCCCCGGTGATAAGTATCTTTTTATCCCGAATCATCCCGTTTATAGCCATTATTCTTTCTCCCCATCGTCAGTATGGCAGCCGCCCGCTGCGCTTTGCGGCCGGCATAGCCTGACGCCGCCATAAAACGCGGCATGCCGAAAAAACCCGTCCTCTGGTCAGCAAGGATTACCTTCCGGCCGCACTAATACATATATCGCAATAATCCATCAGTTTCTTTAAACCAGAATCGTAGTGCCGACCAGAAAATAAAGCAAATTAGCCAGGTAATTTTTACCTTCTGCTTCGTGTCTTTCCTTTAGAATTAAGGTATAATTTCAGAAGGGATAGGTTAAAATGCCTTACCTGGAAGGAGGTTGAGAATGCTTATTCCCATCAATGCCGATCAACTGCAGCAGTTGGTAGAAAAATACCATCTCACGCTGTTAGTATACTACGGAAGCTATGCCCGGCAGAAAGACTACGACCCTTCCCACAGTGACATTGATATTGCTTTTATGTCCGACCCGCAGCTTGACAGCCAGCAGTTATTTGATTTAATGAGCGATTTAATCCTGCTTCATCGCAAGAGCAACATAGACCTGGTCAACCTGCAAACCGCTTCCGGGCTCTTAAAAGAAGCCGTTGCCAATGACGGCAAAGTTCTCTATGAGAAAGAAACAGGGTATTTTCATGGCCTGTGTCCCTATCTATATAAATGCTATTACGAAACCCGCAAATTTCGCCAGGTTAAGCATGCTCTATTTGAAAAAAGGTTAGCGGAGGAATTAAAAAATGCCCGACCACGATAGAATCCGGGCCAAACTGGGCAAACTGCAAGCTTACTATACAGAACTAAAATCTCAAGGTTCCAGACGGTTGGTTTCCTTAATTTTTCCTTATTGGTGGGTGTGCCATCTGAGTAGAATTAAGTTATAATTTTATAAGGGGTATATTATGAACCCCAAAAAGCTTTTACAAAAAATTCTTAACAACAACCGCAACATTCGTTTTGCCGATACGATAAAGTTAGTTACCGCCTATGGATTTGAGCTTAAGCGTATAAATGGGAGCCATCACATTTTTGTTCATCCTGACCTTAAGGAAATCATTAACCTTCAGGAAGTTGATGGCAAGGTAAAACCATATCAACTTAATCAGTTTTTATCCCTGATTGAAAAATATAACCTGCAAATGGGGGGCGAAGAAGATTGAAAGACTATCACATCAACATCTTTTATAGTGAAAAAGATGGCGGCTATATCGCTGACATCCCTGATTTAAAAGGATGCTCCGCTTTTGGGGTTAGCCCGGAAGAAGCTGCTAAAGAAATACAAGTGGCCAAAGAAGCATGGATAGCAGCCGCGCGTGAAGCTAATATCCCAATTCCCCGGCCCCGGTATAGACCTCTTATTTATCAGGATCAGTGATATCGGCTTCCTCTTTTATCTTGCCTTTTGAGCTTACCGGCTCGGCTCCCACTTCCGGTTTTAACTTGTGGGAGAATATTCACAGAGGCCTGTCCTATGACTTTTCCAACACATAGCTCTATGAACTATGGAAATACGCCTTCACGCAGTCTATTACATAATCCTGCTCCTCTTCGCTCAGCCCCGGATAAACCGGCAGGCTTACCTCCCGCTGGTAAAAATCTTCCGCCGCCGGGAAATCTCCGAGCCGGTATCCAAAAAGCTTCCGGTAATAAGGATGCAGATGGACCGGCACATAATGCACCTGCACTCCGATCCGCTTTTCCCGCATATAATCAAAAAACTCCCTGCGGCGTGCGCTTTCGGCCAGCAGCAGGGGGTAAAGATGATAAGCATGCCGGCTTTCTTCGCTCACCGCAGGCGGAATAACTACCGGGGAAAAACCCTTAAAAGCCTGGTCATAGCGCTGGGCAATCCGGCTGCGGGCCTGCAGGAATCCCTCCAGCTTATTCAGTTGGGATAGACCCAGGGCGCACTGGATATCGGTGATACGGAAATTATATCCCAGATCCTGCATCTCGTAATACCAGGGACCGTGATTTTCCGCCATAAGGTGAGCGTCCTTAACTATCCCGTGGTTGCGGAACTGCCGCAAACGATGATAAAACTCCTCGTTATCGGTCACAATCATGCCGCCTTCCCCGGTGGTAATGTGTTTCACCGGGTGAAAACTGAACATGGTCATATCAGCCTCTGTCCCCACCTTTTTACCTGCCCGCCGGGCCCCCAGAGCGTGGGCGGCATCTTCAATGACCAGCAGATCATGGCGCCGGGCTACTTTTAACAGCTCTTCCATATCCACCGGATAACCGGCGTAATCAACCGGTATGACCGCCCGGGTTCTATGGGTTATGGCAGCTTCAAACCGGCAAACATCCAGGCAGTATGTATCAGGATCAATATCCGCAAATACCGGCCGTCCCCCGTTATAAAGAACTGCGTTGGCGCTGGCGGCAAAGGTAAGCGGCGAGGTTATAACCTCGTCCTCCGCACCTATTCCGGCGGCATGAACCGCCGCATGCAGGGCCGAAGTCCCGCTGTTGAAAGCCACCGCATAACGAGCCCCGCAATATTCCGCCACCCGTTTTTCAAACTCTTCCACCCGCGGTCCCTGGGTTATCAGATCGGAACGCAGAACCGCATTAACGGCTGCTATATCGTCTTCATCAATATTCTGTTTTCCATAAGGAATAAACTGCTTTAACTTTGCCATAACTTTAATTCCTTCTTTAGATTTTTATATGTCTGCCAGGTAATAAATAATACATATAGCAGATAGAAAAGCCGAAGTCTGAACCAAAGGCGCATTTCCCGTCAACTTTGGTAAGCAGCTTCCTTATAAAAGAGCCTTGACCTCTTCCAGTTTTTCTAATTCAAAAATAGCCTCCGCCAAGTGCTCCAGCTTCTCCGCTGGCATTTTTCTTACCGCCGCCTCCAGTTCCGCCGGTAGCGGGCCGAATTTCTTCCCCAATTGTTTCAGCAATATATCGGCCTGCCCTTCTATCTTGCCTTTTTCTATTCCCTTTTCTATCCCTTTTTGCATCCCTTTTCTTTCCCAGGATGTAGTCAGCTCAAGCATTTTTCTCGCCTCCTCTTTGTTCAGTTTTCCCATCGCCGCCTCCAGTTGTTTTTCTTCCTCGGCGCTTAAATGCAGGTAGGTCTCGAAGAAGCCGGTTAGCAAGGTCTTACGCGCCAGGTCCAGTTCCATC
>DHCD01000040.1:0-14503 GCA_002398105.1 Syntrophomonas sp. UBA4911 | reverse complement strand
TAAAAGGAAATCTGACGGCTAAAATCTATTAATAGGTTATATTATACCCTCATATCTTCCAGTCTTTTTTAATAATTACCGTATCCGTTAATTAAATATGAGTGTCAGGGGGACGGGGAACACTATACAGAGCCGGGGCCGATAAAATAATACTATAGCAGGAAACATGCCCCTATATATAGAACTCTCAACCATATCCCAGGCAAAAATCATCAGATTATTAATGAGGGGTTGAATAAAAGTTGGTCAACAATATCACCGTAATAGGTACCGGGTATGTTGGGCTGGTAACCGGGACCTGTTTATCTGATTTCGGTTTAAACGTACTGGGCATTGACCAGGATGAAAGTAAAATCAATAAACTTAATAACGGTACAATTCCTATTTATGAACCTGGCCTGCAGGACCTGGTCCAAAAAAACTACTCCGAAGGAAGGCTTAAGTTCAGCACCGACATTACATACGGCATCCGGAACGCAGAAGTAATTTTCATCGCCGTAGGTACTCCGCCCAGAGAGGACGGCTCGGCTGATCTGGATAATGTGGTAAAAGTAGCCCAAACCATCGCCCGCCATATCAACGGCCCCAAGGTGGTAGTGAATAAAAGCACGGTTCCTATAGGGACCGCACGTTTGGTAAAAAGAATTATTGAGGAAAATAAAACTGCGCCTTATAAAGTTGATGTGGTATCCAATCCCGAATTTTTGCGGGAAGGCGCCGCCGTTTACGATTTCATGCACCCTGATCGGGTGGTCGTGGGTACGGATAATCCCGAAGCTGCTGAAATCATGAAACAGGTGTATCGCGTTCTCTTTTTAAACCAGAAAACCCCTTTTCTCTTTACCACCCCGGAGACGGCCGAAGCAGTCAAATACGTCTCCAACGCCTTTTTAGCCATGAAGATCACCTTCATCAATGAACTCTCGGAACTATTTGAGAAAGCCGGCTGCAACATAGTCGATGTAGCCAGAGGCATGGGAATGGACGGACGCATCGGCTCCAAATTTCTAAACCCGGGTCCCGGTTACGGCGGTTCCTGTTTTCCCAAAGATACCCGGGCACTGACCCAAATTTCCCGCGAGTATGGCATTGAGCTGACTTTAGTGGAAGCTACTATCGCAGCTAATGAAAAACAAAAAAGGCGAATGATTGATAAAATAGAAGGGGCATTAGGCAGCCTTCCCGGGAAAAACCTGGCTGTATTAGGACTTGCCTTCAAACCCGAGACTGATGATATGCGGGATTCTCCGGCCCTTACCATTATCCCCGAGCTGGTGCAGCGGGGAGCCGCCGTAAAAGCCTATGATCCCCAAGCCATGAAAGAAGCCCAATGGCGGCTGGATGGGATTCCGGATCTGGAACTGGTCAACAGTCCTTATGAAGCAGCTGCAGGAGCCGACGCTCTGGTCATATTGACCGAATGGAACCAGTTCCGCAGTCTCGACTTGACACAGCTTAAAAAGATCATGCAAGAGCCCGTTTTTATAGACTTGAGAAACATATACGAACCTGATTTTATGAAACAGCAGGGATTCCGTTATTACTCAGTGGGCAGGTCTTAATATTAAGGAAGGGAGCAGGACAATGAAATACCTGGTAACAGGAGCGGCAGGCTTTATCGGATTTCATGTATCCCGCAGTCTGCTGGAAAGAGATGACGAGGTAGTCGGCCTGGACAATCTCAACGACTATTATGATCCCGCCTTAAAAAAGGCCCGGGTGAAAGAACTGCAGAAATATGCCAAATTCAGTTTCCACCCTAACGATATTAGTGATTATGAAGCTTTAGCCCGCATTTTCTCCGGGTCTCAGCCCGAAAAAATCTGTCACCTGGCCGCCCAGGCCGGGGTGAGATATTCGCTCCAAAACCCTTTCGCCTATCAGAAGTCCAACCTGGAGGGTTTTTTAAATATGCTCGAATGCTGCCGGCAATATCCGGTGGACAACCTGGTTTATGCATCGTCGTCATCGGTTTACGGAGACGATGCCTCCATACCCTTCAATACTGAAGACCGCACCGACCACCCCCTGTCTCTTTATGCCGCCACTAAAAAAGCCAATGAGTTGATGGCTCATTCCTACCATCATCTCTATGGGTTGAAAACATGCGGCTTGCGTTTTTTCACCGTCTATGGCCCCTGGGGCAGGCCGGATATGGCCTATTTCAAGTTTACCCAGGCCATCATGGCAGAGAAATCCATCGACGTATACAACTACGGGCAGATGGAAAGGGATTTTACCTATATAGATGATATTGCCGCCGGCGTACTGAGCGCTTTAGATAAAGACTATGACTGGGAGATATTTAATCTGGGCAACTCCCAACCCAATAAACTGGGGGACTTAATTACCGGCCTGGAAAAAAGGCTGGGCCGCAGGGCCAGCATAAATTACCTGCCCATGCAGGCGGGCGACGTCCACCGCACCTATGCCGATATTGCTAAATCCCGGGAAAAGCTGGGATTCAATCCCTCAACCTCATTAGAAGAGGGGCTGGATAAATTTATTGATTGGTACCTTGACTTTTATAAAAAAGTGTAACTCATGCCTGCTTATGCTATGCTGTAAATAAAGGAGTGTGGAAGTTATGTCAAAGAGTGACGTTATCAATATGCTGATGAAATTGCCTGACGAAATAATTTTTGATGAAGAATATTTAATAGACGCATTATATAACGCATATTTAAGAGCCGGAATCAAAGCAGGCCTTGCTGATATTAAATCTGGGCGGACCTACACTCAGGAACAGGTTGAGGCTATGTTCTGTCGATGAAACACAGCATCTATTGGTCCAAGCAAGCCATTGAAAGCCTTGCTTCCATCAAGGAATATGCAGCACAGTTTTCCCCGTCCAAAGCCGAAAAAGTAGTGAGCGATTTGGTAATCTACGCAAGACAGCTTGAGAGATTTCCGTTTATGGGCGTTTTCAGACGAGCGTTTTGGTGATAATAGCCTGCGTAAGCTGATACAGGGTGAATATTTCTTAGTATACCGTGTGATGGATAGCCAAATAGAGATTGTGGATGCCTTTAGCGGGAAACAGGATTTTCAAGCAAGATTTTTGAAAGATTGACCTATCGTAGATATTTAACCTGGGCAACTCCCAGCCCAATAAACTGGGGGACTTAAACCGGCAGGGTCATTTCGGCAACTGATCATTAGTGATGATTTTTAGTTTCATCTTAACTTTAAAACCGTCCAGGACAATATCACTGAATCGCCTGGTTTCATCCCATTCCCCCGCTGAAAATGACAGTCTGAGCAAATAACTGCCGTTTATTTTCCGGTAGCTCACCAGCCCCACCAGAGCCGCAACGGTTTTATCCACTTCTATCCGGAGCACCCTTCCGGCATCCCCCACCTCTATCCATCCTTCGGTCATACCGGCACAACTATTGGCCGATACCAGAAAAGAAACCGGATCGCCATGGTCAAACTCTTTATCCCCTAAGAAAAACGTTTCCGGCTGATGAGCGCCGTTGCAGGTTCTATAAAACAAACTGTCAGGATCAAAAGCGAGCGGATTAAACGTGATATGTGCCAATCTGAACGAACCGGCCGGCATCTTCCCCAGATTAAATTGATAATCCAAGCTGATGGCCGGGTCTTGCGAAGAAATTCTCATTGATTTGCGTATGCTGCCTTCTGCGGCGGGGATAATTCCATGAATGCAAATATCTTCACCCAGGTATTCAATCTCCGGTTCTATCGGGTTCAAATCGGTTATCTTCGGTTTTCCCAAACATTCTATCACCGTATGCCCCGTATACCAGTCAAAATCTACCGCAATATCATTATAAAAACCATGGGGTATAGTACCGCACAAAAACGGCCCTTTTGAACCTTGCAGCCATAAGCCGTTTATGGTTAAGCCCCGCTTGCAGTCCAGCTTAACCTTAAGCTGCCGATTGCTGATATTCAGATAGCGCCCTTCCCTGGTTACCGCGACCGATTCCAGAGGAACTTCCTTAGATTTACCCTCTGCCTGCAGGCTTTCATTATTGGCAGCATCAATATTTCCGGCTGTCCTTTGCTTAAAGTCCTGCAGCCTTATCCTATAAGCCTGCCAGCGTTTTTCCGTAATATGAGTACGGAAATCACTGCTCCATAAGTAACATAGCTCCCGCCAGTCCTCATCGTTATTATTCCCCGATTTCACCAGGCTCTCGTAAATACTCCAACAATCCGTATTAATACCCAAGTCATCCCGTCCGGTAACCGCCCAGCGGGTAATATTATACTTGGCCTGTTTCTTGACCGGTATGGGCTGTTCAGCTGCTTGCAGAGACAAAATATGACCGGCTTGAACTTCATCCAAAAGGCTCAAGACCGCCCCAGGCTTAACCAGCTTAATCCGTTCGTCGCCTTTTAGCATCCCAAACAAACGGTGAATCCGCGGCCATTCACTTTCTTTAGATAGGACGGCTTCGGTATGATAGCGGCCCGGGCGAAAATCAAATATCTCCACATCGTTTCCGTATAAGCAAAGCATAGGATGTTTAAAGTGCCGTTCCAGGTAATCCAGGTATTCCTCCAGTTCCATGTCGCCGTGAACATAACGCTGAAACTTCTGGAAAGCCACCGAATTATTCCAGATAAGCGGTAGTTGACAGTCACTAATCCCCTGTGCATACTGCGGATAGTATTGCAACGCATCCGGCCATTCCGGATGAATATGGGCCGGATTGTTCCATTCCATGATTATAGCTTCATAACCAGCATTTTGGTATAGTCCGACCAGACCGGACGAATAGGCCTGTTCATTAATCAGTGCTGTTTTTGGCCTGATCCCGAGCAGCTTTTCATAACCCTTGTTCCCAAGATACAGATTGGCCTCATTGACTTTGGCCGGCACTACCGGTCCGATAATCTGAGCATAACCACTGCCTACGAACTCTATTAGCCCGCGATCGATTAACTCTTTCAGCTTTTCCAGCCATTTATGATCAATGACAGCGATGCTTTCCAGGGTATAAACAGTGGCTTCTACGCCTGCCGCAATCTGCAAATCCTCAATTAAATGCAATAACGGCCAGTAGCATTTTTGTATGACTTCCGGCCGTTGCTCTTCTTCTATGGAGGAATAAGCCAGGTTGAGGTGAAAAAAATTATATAACATCATATATTAATTCTCCCTGTAAATAAAACGTTGCCTTACTTTTAAATTGTTTGCCTGTGCCCATGTGCCAGCCGGCAGTTCAAGCAGCCCTTCAGTTTGCATACTTTTCAGCAACAAAGCCCCTTTGCCAGTAAGAACAGTTACGCCTTTATCATTAATAGCAGCTATTTCTCCCGGCTCTCCCGCCTGTATACCAATACCATTGCTTACCTCTATAGCAGACCAAATAAAAACCTTACTTCCATTAAGAAAAGTAAATGCTCCCGGATATGGATGGGTTAGTGCTCGCACCCAATCATATAAAATTTTTTTATCCTGCCGCCAATCAATAATTCCATCTTCCGGGCGACGTCTAGGCCAATAAGTGGCCTTGCTTTCATCCTGTGAAATTCTCGGCGCCTTTCCCTGATTTATTAAATTCACACTTTTTAGCAACAAGCTGGCTGCACATTCATCTGTACGCGCTCCAAGTATGGAGCTAGTATCTTCGTAATATATCGGCACCTCAGCCTGTAAAATGATATCACCGTTATCTGTTTTTTCATCTAAATAAAAAATGCTTACCCCGGTCCGATTCAATCCTTTAATAATTGCCCAAGGAATCGGAGCACGACCGCGGCCTTCCGGTAGAAGGGTCGGATGCATACCTAGAAATCCTAGCCGCGGTACCGAAATAACCTCTTTACTCAGCAGTTGCGATACTCCGATAATAACTCCCAAATCGGGATTTAACTGTTTAAGCCATTCCACAATCTCCGCTTCACGTAGTTGAGTAAAAGTACGATTAAAAATATTATATTTGTTTAGCAGGGGTTCAAATGAAGTATATGCCGTAGTATTTTCAGCCAGTTTCTCATCCAGCCACAAGACTCCCGCCACATTTACTCCGTTTGCAAGTAATTCCTGCAGACATTGATATCCGACAATTCTGGCTCCAATATAGGCTACTCTTAAATTATACAAATTATCTTTATTCATTTAATAACTTTCCTTAATAATATAAAAGGCTCCGCCGCTTCAATTCCAGCCATACTTCCCCAGTATCTGGCACTACTTTTCACAGCCTCCAGGGAGCGAGCGTGGGGCCACCTCTGCATTTCCGATTCATATTCATTTAGTGCATCCATCTTTTTATCCAGGGTTTGGCTTATATCTATAAAAACATTAGGGACAAATCCTTCCGATTGATATCCCCACCCGGTAGCTGACGGAACTCCAAAAGCATAAATCTGGCAACATTCTGCTCCCGGAAGTGGTCTGAATGCTGTCATAACTGCTCTGGAAGTAATTACATGATCTATATTTAAATCACCGTGAAAGTGTGTATAGATTATGTCTGGTGTATATTGAGCAGCTAAATTCTCAATTTTCTGCACAATATCCAGCAGAGGTACCGTATCAAACCGATTATCAGGTAAAGCCAGCAAATGTAGATTTTTAGCGCCCAGAATTTCAGCCGCCCGGTAAGCAGCCTGATGTAATGCAAGCATAAGACCTTTTTTTTCAGAATCACATACTGTAATGCGGCTAGTGATTCCTTCCCCCAAAATAACAATATTAACCTCATCGCCACAAGCGCTGTGCCTGGCGATAACGCCCCCCGCTCCCAGTATTTCATCATCAGGATGAGCAGCAATCACCATTACATTCATACCAACTTCTCCGTTTCCACATTAATTGAATTCACTGCTTTTACACATCTTGATACCGCATCTTCATGCCGGTCGGCCACAGCTATCACATATCCGGCCGTATCATTGGAATTGCAAGGAGTTGTTATAATATCCCCTATTTTAACTACTATTTCAGCGCGTACTATTCCCTCCTGTTTCCTGGCTGTTTCCAACCCGGATATACTAACAACCCGACCTGGGGCAGGAAATAAATAGCGAATCGCTACCGCCCTATTCCCCTTCTTCTCCAGTTCCTGTGGCTTTATTCCTTCGCCTAATGCCAGTTTGATTGCCGCTTTCAGCATATCGACCCCGGTATGAAGCGGAATCTGATCAGTACTGAAATATCCCCCGGATAACCTGGTAGCAATCTCGATAACCATAGGCCCATCGGGTCCATATACCATATCCCCCTTAACAATACCATTAACAACTCCCAAAGCCTTGCCCGCCTTAATAGCCAGATCAGCAATATCTTTTTGCATGGACTCGGAAAGAATAGAAGGCTGGGTTCCCCCATTTTCGATAATGTGAGGTCTAAACCTTTCCAGGTATTCATAGTTACGATCTGAAAAGCCAAGATTATAGCCTATTCCATTAACCATAACCGCTTCCGTGCTTATCTGCGGACCGCTGATAAATTCCTCCGCCATAACCCTGGCGGTAGGCGAATTCTGTTGGGCAGTGTTAAAGGCCCACTGCAAATCTATATCCCGGTCAAGCAATAAAACCCCGCGTGCTCCTCTGCTGTCCACCGGTTTTATTATTAATGGAAATCCTTTCACCCGGCAAACTTTATCCAACTCCTGTATGGACATTACCGGTTTATACCAGGGAACAGGAATCCCCTCTCTTACCAGTTGGTCCTTCATGGCCAATTTATCACCGGCCAATTTGGCCGTCTCTATGCTTAAACCCGGCAGCCCCAGTTTTTCTGCCACACTGGCAACCGTCAATGGCACATCGGAAGCAACACATATTACACCGTCAAGGGGGCGAATATTTTTATGATATTTCTCGGCTGCAGCTACTGTCTCCTGCACATCATAAGTGCTGGCGATAATCCGGTCATCCGCATATCTAAACCCCGGAGCTTCCGGATTATAATCACTCACCACCACATGCAAACCCATTTCTTTGGCCTTCAATATCCCTGGTACGGCTTCTATTCCGCCGCTTACTACTAGTAATGTTTTACTCAAAAATATAAGCCTCCGTTGACATTAATAGTTTGAGCAGTAACGTAACTGGAATCATCCGATGCCAGAAAAACAACTACCTCAGCCACTTCATCCACACTTCCTAATCTCCCCAGCAAAATGCCCTCCGCAGCTTTTCCTACCGTACCAGCCTGAAGTCCAGCCTGAGCCATTTCGGATTGAATTAGTCCGGCTGCAACTGTATTACAACGGATATTATATTGGGCTCCAAAACGAGCAATAACCTGTCCCAATGATATCAAGCCAGCCTTGCTTGCAGCATAATGAGCTGTTCTGGGTCCCCCATATTGTCCACTGACAGAGCCAATATTAATAATACTGCCGCCACCATCTCTCTTTAATAAAGGTAAAGCTTCCTGACAGCATATAAACGGGCCTTTTAGATTAACTCCCATTATTTCATCCCAGTCTTCTTCCGTTATTTGGTCAAAATCAGTAGGTTTGTTAATCCCGGCATTATTCACCAATATGTCTAAACTACCAAAGATAGATTCAATCGTCTTTATTACCTGATTTACTTCATACCGATTTCTCACATCCATCTGAAGGCTTAGTGCTTGTCCTCCCTTAGCTTGAATTCGGTTAACAACTTCTTTTGCAGCATCAGATTGTTCGCGATAAGTTAAAACTATCTTAGCCCCTTCTTTAGCCATGGCCATACTGATAGCTTTGCCAATGCCCCTACTTCCACCAGTAATCAACGCTATTTTATTGTCTAACTTACTCACAATTACCTCCCAATTTATAATAGCCTTCTCTATATGCCTAATACTGTTTTCTAGTAATAGCCTTTTTCACTGCCTTGCAAATATAATCGGCTGTAATACCATATTTTTCAGCTAGCTCCTCCGGCTCTCCGGACTCACCAAAACGGTCTTTTATGCCGACCATTTCTGCCGGGCAGAGATGATTCCCCACCAGCGATTCAGCCACTGCACTCCCCAGTCCGCCGTAAATATTATGATCTTCGGCAGTGACTATACAACCGGTTTCCAGCGCACATTTTGCTAGCAGTTCATCATCAATAGGCTTGATGGTAGACATATTGACCACCCGGGCGGAAATACTTTCCCGGGCTAATAAATCTGCCGCTGTCAAAGCCCGGGCCAGTTCTACTCCGCAAGCTACTATTGTTGCATCTATTCCATCCTGAATGATTTTTCCTTTTCCCAATTCAAAACTATAATCCGCTGGCAAAACGCGCAGGACAGGGCTGCGGCCCGTCCGCATATATACCGGCCCGTTGTAATTCAGTATGGCCTCGGTCGCCTGTTCCACCTCCAACGGGTCGGCAGGAGAAACCACTACCATACCGGGAATAGCACGAAAGGCCGCCAAGTCCTCCAGAGCTTGCGCCGACCCTCCATCCGGCCCCACATCCAAACCGGGGTGGCTGGCAACGATCTTCACATTTCTACCGGCATAAGCCACCGAAAGGCGGGCTTGCTCATAAGCCCGTAGGCAAAATACTGCGAACGTTGTTACAAACGGCACCAAGCCGGTTGCCGCCATCCCCGCCGCCACCGCCATCATATTCTGCTCCGCTATCCCAAATTGGAAAAACCTTTTGGGATAGGCCCGGCGGAAATGATGCGTACCTGTACCACCGGCAACATCGGCATCCAGAACTACAAAATTATCATATCTATCAGCCAGGGTTACCAGAGATTTACCAAACGCTTCCCGTAAAGAATCCCCGCTGCTGCCAAGTAATAACGGCTCTTGACTAGTTCCAGGCTGTTCCATCTATGTACCTCCGAATATCTGTTTCATTTACCCCCAGGTCCTGTAACCCTTTAACCATATCATCATGGCTGAGTTTCACACTGCCATGCCATAACGGCGAGCCTTCCATATATGAAATGCCTTTACCTTTTATGGTATGGGCAATAATTACCGTAGGCTTACTGTAACATTCTCTGGCAAGATTAAAAGCACGCTCTATTTCCGAAAAATCATGGCCATTAATCTCAATAACATTCCAGTTAAACGCCTCCCATTTAGCCCGTAACGGTTCAACGGCCATTATATTCTGGTTCAAATCGTCACTCTGCATCTGGTTATAATCTATTACTGCACACAGGTTATCCAGTTTATAGTGGGCTGCACACATGGCCCCTTCCCACACCTCTCCTTCCTGTAGTTCACCATCGCCCAGCATAACATAGATACGGGCATCATTATGCTGATACCTGAGTCCCATAGCCATTCCTACCGCTACAGAAAAACCCTGGCCCAGCGAGCCGGTACTGGTCTCCACCCAAGGCAGCGCTTTGACATGAGGGTGTCCCTGTAATGGACTGCCCAGCTTTCTAAGAGTTATAAGTTGTGAACGAGAAATGACTCCCATTTCCGCTGCTGCTGCATAAAGCGCAGGGCAGGCATGTCCCTTGGAGAGAATAAAACGATCTCTTCCCTCCCACTCGGAATTATTTTTATCAAAACGAATTTCCTGGTCCCATAAATAAGCCATTAGATCAGCACAAGAAAGAGCCCCCCCGGGATGGCCGGAGCCGGCATGAAAAATTGCCGTCATACAGCCGATACGGATATTGCATGCTAATTTCATCAATTGTAATTCTGAATCTTTTTTATTGTTCGTAGTAAACACCAACCTTATTTTACAACTAGAAACCTTGATCATATGAAAAAACAGTATCATACAACCGCACAATTTTTTCAAAGGGGCATCCTGTGGAAACAATTCTTTTAAAAATATCATCCTGATAAGCATAAGATGATATTATTACATAATCATAGATTTTAAAATCAACCATATCAATCGGAATAACTGGTTTATTGTTAAATAATTTTATTCGAGGATTACTATCAGTAAAATCACATAATTCTAAGTATGGTAAAGCATCAATCAATGCTCTTGTATGAGTTCCGCAGCCATATAACAATACTTTTTTTTCCTGTTTTTCTATATTCAATTTAACAATTTTCCCTTTTACCATATCCACAGCATTCAACCACTGATTAAGAGCCCCTTTAGCCCAAAAATAGGATTCCTTTAATGGTTCATCAACAGAAAATAGACAAGATTTTTTAGCAATAAGCCTAATACCCGGATAATGATCACGTTGGATCAAATCAATTATTTCAAAACCCTCACTACGTATCATCCATGAGAGATTCAATAAATTATAATTAACCACATGAAAATAGCCCAGAGGATATGAAAGGCTACGGTCACATCTCATACCATCAGGAACTTCTATATATAATAAGCCATCATCAGAAAGAGATTTTCTTATTTTCTTTATTACATCGCGGGGCATTTCAAAATGTTCAAGACAATGTGAAAAAACTGCAATATCATATGTATTATTTGGCAGCATAACATT
Organism: Syntrophomonas sp. UBA4911; assembly: GCA_002398105.1. GTDB lineage: Bacteria > Bacillota > Syntrophomonadia > Syntrophomonadales > Syntrophomonadaceae > UBA4844. Next base: position 3,141 of record DHCD01000040.1, on the reverse strand, counting down.
TTTAGACATAATTGACTGGTTAATAACTTGGCATCCCTCAATATTAGAACAATAATTCGATGCTCCACTACTTTCTATAAGCAGTGCTTCAGAAAATACCTGCCCGGATCCTTGCAATCGTTGTTTGACCATGCGGAATAATGTTCCATCTGATGATCCAACTTCAAGGTATGTATTTGAAGGTTTTTGCAGGAATGAAATGATTTCTTCAACTTGCCTTTTCTTGGTTTCTACATTCCATATACAAGACGAAATAAGAGGGGCAGATTGGTCATTTTGATGGCTGTGCTCTTTTTCCGCATCATACTGTTCTGTATAAAAACATTGATTCTTTGAACGTTTTACTGAATATATAGCTCCACAACTTTTACAGATATCTATAGTATAGAAATATCGCCTACCATCAACTTCTGTATAACTATCTAAAATATTATCAGCATTTTCTACAGAGATTTTACAAACAGGGCAATGCTCAAGTGTTTCTATGGCCACATAACTTTTTTCCATAATAATTTTCCCCTTATCTTATTTTTGGGAGGTCAATTAAGATTGGTCGATTATCGAATTTTCCACTCCAATCCCAATCAATACAATCTTTACAAATACAATCATCGTTAAACAATCCTGAGAGATGTTGCATTCGCAAGTTTGCCATTTTTCCTCCTGTCCAAGCATCTGCGATAGAAATTTCGTTGTAATTTCCAACGCTAACCTCTCCATCCATATTTTGACTGCATGGTACCAAGTTACCATTTGAAAGTAAAACTAGCCTAAGCCATAATTGTCGGCATGGAACCCTGTATTCGTCATTTCGTCTCATGATATTCTCAGAATTCACAAAATATTTCCCCATAGCTATTTTGGCTCTTCCGAAATAATAAAACTGAGGACTTATATGAATATCATTGACTACGCCCTGCCAGGTCCTTTTATATTCATTTATTTCAGCGTCTGTTTCGGTCGTTCTCACATAAGTCAATGCAATCCAAGGTTTCTCAGTTCCTTTTTCTTTTTTATAAGCAATCAGCTTATTAAGATTTCTTATCACCGTATCATAGTGGTCAGTTCCCCTGATTTGTCGATACCGTTCCCTGCTCAATCCCTCGAATGATATATGAATCGAATCAATATTATAATCAACAAGTTTAAATATTTCTTCATCGTTAACAGTCGTAAAGTTAGTAGTTGTAGAAACAAGTGGGATCTGCTTTTCTTTTGCATACCTCATATATTCAATGGTATTTTTATTCAAAAATGGCTCTCCAAAAAAGAAAAAATGAACTGCATACACACCCAAAGCCGCACATTCATCAATGGCTTTAATGGCCATGCACTCATCAATATGCTTTTTTTCTCTTTTTGAAGAAGGATGTAAACACATATAGCAAGATTGATTACAGTAATTTGTAGGTTCTATATGTAATGTGCTGGGAAAACCTGTGGAGAGTTTTAAATTATATACCGCTTGTGCATAAGCCTGATAATCAGGACGTGTACGAGGAATGAAGTTACTGATGTCAAGAAATGTATCAGCTGCCAGTATATCCGTTATTTCATGTTTAAAAATACCATTCATGTACAAATACCTCTCAAGTCACAACTTTCTTAGCAAACACAATAATCTATATCCCCAATTATATACTTTTACCTACAATAAACACTTCCCGTCCAATGCCCCAATCAGCCAACTGCCGATATATATCTCGCTTACGGTCGGAAGATTCCGCCCGGTCTATATTAAGCTCAAGCTGCTTGCGTTTTGCATGACAATTTCTGCCCAGTTCATCGTTGCCAACATAGTTATCTCCCATCAGCAAAAAAAGATCAATGGGAAACGTGGCTTCCTGATAAACGGGTTTGAAACCAACTTCTCTTAACAAACGACTTAAGGATGTAAAATCAAAATAATTTATATGATGGGGAGGAACGACCCACCAAGGGTTGTACCCGCAAGATGAGGCTAGCATTTTTTGAATAGGATTATAGTCATTAGGAACTACTACACAAACCAATCCCTCCGGATTAAGTAAATCATACGCCAACTGCAGCATGCCTTTTGGATTTGGGATATGCTCCAGCACTTCGCTCATATGCACAACGTCGAATTTGCCTAAGGCGGAAGCTGTTTTAGCATCCAGAAAATCTTCAACAATATTTAATCCCAGACCCCGGCTATGCTCCACTGCCTTTACGGAAGGTTCTATGCCTAATGTATCCCAGCCGCGTTCTTTTCCCCGCAACAGAAAAAATCCGGGACCTGAACCTATATCTAATATACGACGCTGTTTTCCATGCATTAAACTTTCAAAAGTATCATAGCGCTCATCATAAACTAAATTCCACCATTCCAAATCTTCTCTGTAACGTTCAAGGTAAAACGGCTTCTCTTGCGAATAGTATTCCTCGCGATAAACCTTGTCCAATTCATCCGTATCCGGGATTGGCACAATATGTTTAAAACCGCAGCTTTCGCACTCAATAACATCAAAGCCCTTAACTTGATTTAGAATTTCTCCGCGATGTCCTTTCCACTCCATATCCATTTTATGCTCCTATCCGGTAAGTAATATTTTATTTATTTCAGCCCCAATACGTTGAACTCCATTTGTATTCATTACCTTTTGGCTATTAGCTTTCATACGCTGCCTGTACTTACCGTCCCTTAACAAAAGCCTTATTTCATCAGCTATGTTTCCTATTGAGCTTCTTTTTTCCAGGATTACTGCCATCCCGGCCTCCACTAAAGCCTGGCATGATTCGGCATGGTCTGCGGTTAAGCAAAAATATAACGCCGGTACCCCCATACAGGCCAGCTCATAAGCCGTCATGCCGAAGGAAGCTATCGCCAGATCGGCTTGGACCATGACCGCGGCCATATTTTTAACATTTCTTAATATCGTGAATTTGCGCTTAGTTCTAAGTAATAATGACTGCAACTCTGCTTCTCTGGAAAACGCCGCCCCCAGGACTACCGTGGTGTCAAAATCATCCTCCAGTAAATCCAGTGCTTCCAGAGCGGTGATGGTAAATCCGGCCGGGTCGCTTCCCCCCATGGTAACCAGTACATGCAGCCGGTGGTTCTGAATCCGCTGCTGATCCGCCAGGGCAGTAAACTCTGGGCGCAGGATAACCCATTCCCAG
>DHCD01000056.1:21270-33983 GCA_002398105.1 Syntrophomonas sp. UBA4911 | reverse complement strand
AGAAGATGATTTACTTGAACAGAGGAGATGTAACAGGATACGTATAAGCATTAATCCGGAGCGGTCCCCGGCCAGGGGGATTAGTATGACTTAGCGGGAAAACACTACCGGCAAGCGAGGCGGGAGAAGCCGGGTGCGCCAGGTAATTGTTTTTCCGCTGTCACTGTAGTATAATGCTTAAAACAAGAGGAGAGGAGGTTCGCAGTATGAGCCTTGCCGGAATAAACCGTATGATTACTGTTATCCCCATTTACAGGGATAAGAGCGTTCATTTTTCATCTATCAGCATATCGGAGAAGGCACAAAAATACTGCTGACCTTTCGTTTATCCATAAAGGCAAAGCGACAGCCGGATTTTTGTCCCCTGTCGCTTTTTTGTGTCTTTCTCCCGCTATAAAATTAGGAGGAAGATTTATTTATGAATATAGGAAAATACGAAAACCAGGGCTTGAATAAACAGATTCTCCTGTTCCTGCTGAGCCAAAACTTTTCTCTTTTCGGTTCTTCGGTGGTGGGGTTCGCCATAATCTGGCACATAACCCTGACCACCTCCTCCGGCACCTGGCTGATGCTAGCCACTGTCTGCTCCCTGCTGCCCCAAGTGCTGTTCTCACTCCCGGGGGGAGTGCTGGCCGATCGCTACAGCCGTAAGCATCTGATTATGCTGTCCGACGGCTTTATCGCCCTGGCTACTTTGGGGCTGGCAATCACTTTCCTGCTGGGATTTGAACGGCTTGAACTTTTGCTGATGGTAGCGGCGGTACGCTCTATCGGCGCAGGTATCCAAACCCCTGCCGTCGGCGCCATCTACCCGCAGCTGGTAGCGCAGGAGCATCTGACCCGGGTGCAGGGGATCAATCAGACCTTGAATTCGGTTCTGCTGCTGCTATCCCCTCCGGTTGGAGGATTGATTTTAGGCTCAATGGGGATCGTGGCCACATTTTTTGTGGATGTGGTCACGGCAGTACTGGCGATTTTAGTCATGAGCCGGATCAAAGTGGAAAAAATCGAACGAGGGGAAGGGGCAGACTCGGCCTGGGTTGATTTGAAAAGCGGACTGGACTATGCTTTCGGTCATCCGCAGCTCCGGCGTATCATCATCTGTTTCTTGTTTGCCTTCTTTCTTATCACCCCGGCGGCGGTACTCTCGCCTCTGATGGTGGAGCGCACTTTCGGCGGCGAGGTCTGGCGGCTGACCGCCAACGAGATGGCCTGGACGCTGGGATCGTTTTTTGGCGGGGTATTTGTTTCCTTTAAAGGACAGTTTGAGAATAAGGTGCGGACGGTATCGCTCTGTCTGGTGGCCTTCGGGGTCATGTTCGGGCTGCTGGGAGCGGCATGGAATTTTGCGTCCTTTCTTGCTTTCATGGGGATTGCGGGATTCTTCCTGCCGGCCCTTTCGACGGCCCAGACGGTACACATCCAGGAGATCACCGCGCCGGAAGTTCTGGGCCGGGTATTTTCCATTATACAGCTCATCTCGGCAAGTGCCATGCCGGTAGCGATTCTGCTGTTCGGGCCTCTGGCTGATGTGGTGAGTGTGGAGTCCATCCTGATGGTGAGCGGTGTCTTGCTGGCACTGGTAGGTATACTATACGGGCGCAGGCGCCCCAATATACTGTCAGCGTAAGGCAGTTATTTCAAATCTGGATTTTCGGAAAACGGCGGAGGATGATTGACGCTAAAAGCAAGGTCCTCTGTAGATTTTGGCTTGCGTGCCGGTTTGATTTTGGGGGTTGGATCGCGAATTTGCCGTTTGAATATTCCCGGTTGTCGAAGTACAATATTCTTGAATTTTAACTGATTTTATATGGATTATTCCAAACGTAAAGAAGTCGGGGAAAAATGGGGATCACCAGCCGTTAGTATGGCATGGCAGGACCAATTCGGGGTACTGTTGTCAGGGAAGGTAATTTACGGCTTGCTCCTGCAGATGCTGCATGGCCGCCTGATGCGGAAAAAGACAGGGAAGAAGACGAAGGCAATGGAACATATTAGTAAAATGCTCATGCGTTATAGGTCCGAAAATATAAAATCTATCATCTGCCGGGCGGGAATAATGGTTGCGCTTCTTATGGCCGCATCCGCGGTAGGGTATTTTTTCCGGGCCATGGAACTGCCGGAAACCGATATCGCCATTGTTTACCTTTTGGCTGTTCTGCTGACGGCGCGTTTCACCCATGGATATATTTTTAACTTTTTGGCTGCGGTAATAGCTGCCTTCACATTCAATTATTTTTTTACTGAACCGTATTTTACATTAACAGTCAATGCCCCCAGCTATATCATTACTTTTATTATTATGTTCATCACCGCGCTGATTACCAGCCTCCTTACCACCCATGCCAAACAGAATGAAATGGAGGCTCGTAAAAAAGAAGCCGAAACCAGAGCCCTCTATACCTTGACCAACCGGCTTACAGATGCGGCCGATATCAATGATATCGCGGGGATAGCAACGAGTACCATCAGTGCTATGCTGAACAGTAATGCCGGATGTCTTTGCTTTGATGAGAACGGAAAGCCGGAACAGACTTTTATCCAGCAGGTTTCTCCCCAAAAGCAGATCCGCCGTGAAGTCCCGGACACCAATGCGCTCCTGCACCGGATTGAGGGGCTTCGAACCGGCTGTGATATCGGGAGCGAGTTTTATGACTGGCCTATCTATGGACGGGAGACAACGCTCGGGATTATCCGGGTTCCCCGGGAAGCCGCCGCGGTCATGAATGAATCGCAAACCCGCATGCTGCGTGCTATGATTGAAAGCACGGCCCTGGCCATGGACCGTTTCCGCGCTGCGCAGCAACGGATAAAATACCATGAGGAAATCGCCCAAGAGCGTTATCGTGGGAATCTGCTGCGGTCAATTTCCCATGACTTGCGCACCCCCCTTGCCGGCATCATGGGAGCGTCTGAAATGCTTATGAATATGACGCCCAAGGATGACCGGCGCTACCCTCTGATGGAGGGAATCCATAAGGATGCCGACTGGCTGTATTCTCTGGTTGAAAACATTTTAAGCCTGACCCGCCTGCAGGACGGAAAGCTGGTGCTCAACCAAGAGCAGGAAGCTGCGGAAGAGGTTATAGGCGCAGCTATCCGCCATATTTCACGGCACCACCCGGAATATGAAATAGCGGTCAACGCGCCGGATGAACTGTTGCTTGTTCCCATGGACGCAAAATTGATCCGGCAGGTGCTTATCAATCTTTTGGATAATGCGGTTAAACATGCGGAGCCTGAAGATGAGATCAGGGTTGCGGTAACCAAGGATGTCGATAACAATTGTGCCGTGTTTTCTGTCCGTGACAGTGGCGAAGGCATTGCTCCGGCTGATTTGCCCGATATCTTTCAGATTTTTTATACTTCGCGGAGCAAGCATGCCGATGCGCATCCCGGTATTGGCCTGGGACTTGCCATATGCGATGCGGCGGTGAAGGCGCATGGAGGAAGCATAACGGCGCGCAACCGCCTGGATGGCCCGGGAGTGGAGATCACCTTTACGCTCCCTTTGGAGGTAAATAAATCATGAACCCGTATAATGCCAATATCCTGGTAGTTGAGGATGACAAGCAAATACGAAAATTTATCTGCTATTTGCTGAATGGGGAAGGCTTCAAGCATACTGCCGCCAGCACCGGACAGGGTGCGTTAAGTATACTGGTCTCAGAACCGATTGACCTGATGCTGCTTGATCTGGGACTTCCGGACATTGATGGCATGGAAGTCATCAGGAAGGTGCGCGAATGGTCGGATATGCCCATAATTATCGTTTCCGCCCGCGACCAGGACAAGGAAAAAGCCACCGCGCTGGATTTAGGGGCCGACGATTATTTGACCAAACCCTTTTCGGCTACCGAGCTTTTGGCCCGAATCCGTGTGGCGCTGAGGCATTTATACAGGCAGAATAGCGGGTACAGAGCGCAGAGTGTCCTGCAGGTGGGAGGATTGCAAATTGATCTGGACAAGCGCTTGCTATTTGTCGACGGCCATGAAACCCATGTAACGCCCATGGAATATAGCCTGCTGGCGCTGTTTTTCAAGAATATGGGCAAGGTTCTTACCACCAGGCAGATTTTGAAAGAGGTTTGGGGTGTAGATTACGGCAGCGATACACAGGCTTTGCGGGCACTTATGGCCGGACTCCGGCGCAAAATTGAGGAAAATCCGGCCAAACCACGGTATATAGTAACAGAGATAGGAGTCGGTTACCGACTGGTAGATGAATAAAATACTTTCCCAAGGCCGCTTCGGGTTTCAGAACCGAAGCGGCCATTTTTTAATTCTCACACCACTCTCACACGGTTGACCGTATTCTCACACCTTGCTCACAGCATTTTGGCTATGATATCTTATGCCGGGTCAAACCTTTTAAACCAGTTAAAGGTGATCAGGCAGGCAAGCACATCCGGAAATAGGAGAATTGTCGGTACTGGCAATACGGTCAGGGAACTGGTGGGAAAAGGAGCTTATCAGGAATGCCAGGGGGTGAGAACCATGAAACTGTTTGAAGCCCAGAAAAAGAACCTTCCGTATACGGTCATTGCAGGCGGTGCCGGCTTTGCCGCCGCCCTGGCCGAAATACTGGAGGCCCAGGGGAGCGATGTTCTGGTCATTGCCCGCAGCCAGGAAGCTTTTCGGGCAATCGCCTCCTCCTGTAAGGGGCGTATACTCGTGGGTGATTGTACGGATATGGACATGCTGAGGGCGGCAAACCTGGAAAAAGCGGCCATGGTGGTGGCCGCCACCGATGACGACAATGTGAATCTGCTGGTCGCTCAGCTGATTAAAGAAGTTTTCGGTGTTCAGCACATTGTCGCCATCATAAACGAGCCGGAGAGGGAGTGCGTATACCGGGAACTCAGCGTTACCGCAGTCAGCCCCGTGCTGATATCCGCGCAGGCAATCGCCGGACGACTGCTCAGTGTACAGAAGGAAGATAGTTTATGAAAAAAAGAGCCTTATTGATCGGCGGATTCCATAAGACCCATTCTCTTGCCGATATCCTGATTGAGAGAGGCTATCGGGTGACTGCCATAAATGCCAGTCATCCGCATTGCCTTGAGCTGGCTCAAATGAATGGGGTGACCGTAATTCACGGCGATGGTACCAAACCGGACGTTTTACAGGAGGCGGATGCGCAGAAGGTAAATCTGGCTATCGCCCTGACCCCGAAAGATGCGGACAATCTGGTGGCTTGCCAGCTCTGCAAGCAAAAATTCCATGCTCAGAGAACGATAGCGCTGCTGAATGACCCTGAGAAAACCGCCTTTCTTTACAAAATGGGGGTTGATTCCGTTGCCTGTGCGGTCAATTCCATCACCAGCATGATTGAGCAGCAGGAGTTTTTGCATGGAATCGCCACTTTGGTTCCTATCGGGGAAGGCCGCCTGAATATTGCCGAGGTTCCCATTGCGCAAACTGCCCCGATCACAGGCAAAAAGATATGGGAAATTGATCTGCCGCCGGAAGTGATCATAGGGTGCATTCTGAGAGGCGATCAGAGCATCGTTCCCCGTGGGGATACCCGGATATTGGCCGGTGATGTGCTGATTTTGATTTCGGCGGGCAAGCAGGAAATGTCGGCAATCCAAAAACTGACGGGAAGATCATAAAAAGGAGAAAGGCCCTGCGCAAGCTCGGTTCTATTATGTTGTTGAAGGTGGGTTATGTTATTGAACGCGAGATGGCTTAATCCGGGGAGATTTCTGGTGTTGGGATTCGCCGCTGTGATCCTCCTGGGAACGGTATTATTGCTTTTGCCTATTTCTGCGAATCCGGGTGTTGCGATTCGGCCTGTGGACGCGCTATTTACTGCAACCAGCGCCGTTTGCGTAACCGGGCTGACGGTTATGGATACCGCCGACCATTTCAGTGTTTTTGGGCGAACTGTGGTTGCGCTGCTGATTCAGACCGGAGGCCTGGGCATCACCTCTATTGGCGTTGCTTTTATTCTGTTGACCGGTAAAAAAATAGGGCTGAGAGAGCGTGTCCTGGTAAAAGAGTCTTTGAATCTGGATACGCTTCAAGGCATGGTGCGTTTGGTGAAATCCATTTTGATATTGACGCTGGCTTTTGAAGCTGCCGGCATGGGACTCAGTTATATCGTATTCTCCCAGGATTATCCGTCCCTGGCGGCGTTGGGTGTCAGCGCTTTTCACTCTATAGCTGCATTCAACAACGCGGGTTTTGATATTCTGGGCGGATATCGGAATCTGATTCCCTATCGGGATGATGTACTGCTGAACTTGACCACCTGCGGGCTGATTATTTTCGGCGGCTTAGGGTTCTATGTCATTCGGGAGCTCCTGCATAAACGCTCCTGGCACAATTTAAGCATGAATACCAAAATCGTCCTGACCATGACGCTTTCATTGCTGGCTATGGGGACGGTTTTGCTGAAGCTTACAGACAACGTGACCTGGCTGGGAGCCTTTTTTCAAAGTACTTCCGCCAGAACCGCAGGCTTCAGCACTTATGCGCTGGGCGAATTTACCGCCGCCGGGCAATTTGTGCTGATTATGCTGATGTTCATCGGCGCTTCGCCGGGTTCGACCGGCGGCGGCGTAAAGACCACCACCGCTTTCACGGTGTTCAGGAGCCTTCTCGCGTTCGCTGCCAACCGGGATTGTACGGCTTTCCGACGTAAAATCCCTCATGAAAGCATCATGAAAGCGTTTACCGTTATAACCCTGGCGGCGGCCGTCGTATGCTTCATGACCCTTTTGATCTGTATGACTGAGCCGCAGCTCAGTTTTATGCAGATTCTTTTTGAAGTTGTATCAGGGTTTGGTACGGTCGGTCTGTCTACGGGCATTACCCCGCATTTGGCAGACAGCAGCAAGCTCCTTTTATGCCTGACCATGTTTATTGGCCGGCTTGGTCCGCTCACCATGGCATGCATATGGGTATACCAACCCTTGTCAAACCTTTCTTATGCGGAAGAAAGAGTAACCATAGGATAGGAGAATTTAATATGTCGGATTATAAATCAAGTATTGCCTTCGGAATCATAGGACTGGGACGCTTTGGATTTTCACTTGCGGAGACGCTTGCCGAAAATGGGCAGGAAGTGTTGGCGCTGGACAACAATGAGAGCAAGATCAAACAGATTCAGGACAAGGTTCAGCAAGCCTTTGTCGTGACCCAACTGGACCAAGCCACACTGGAGGAAGCCGGTATACAGAATTGCGACACCGTCATAGTGTGTATCGGCGAACGGGTGGAAGCCAGTATTCTGACAACGCTCAACGTGATTGAGCTGGGTGTGCCCCGGGTCATTGCCAAGGCAATCAGCGCGGAGCACGGCCGGGTATTGCAAAAAATAGGGGCGGAAGTGGTCTATCCTGAGCGCGATCGGGCCGTCCGTCTTGCTAATTTACTGACCAGGCCCAGAGCTATGGATTACATCGACCTTTCAAGTGAATACACAATCTCAGAGCTTAAGCTGACCGATAAGCTCCATGGGAAAAGTATTCTGGAACTGGACCTGCGCAAAAAATTTAGACTCAATATCATTGCTATTGTCAGGAAAAATGAAACCATCATTGAGATTACTCCCGATCTCAAGCTGTATACCAATGATTTGATCGCGGTTGTGGGGAAAAAGGATAATATTATAAAATTTGAACGGCTTTTTACATCATAACCGATCAGCGAAAAATCGGAATCAGAAATTATAGTGGCAAAGTTCTCTCCGGTTTAGTCGGGGAGGCCTTTTATATGTGCGCCCTCAATGCATGGTGAAAGCGCATAAGCAGAGCTTATGAACTAAAATAACAACAAGAAATCAAGCCGGTTTATATTTATTTTATCAGGTATTTTGGATTATTACGGTCAGGTGACGAATGGAAATAACCAGCAGAAGCAGTAACAGGAATAAATCTTTTCCGCTGTAGATGCTGAAGATACCGGCAGCTAGTATACCGAGCAGATTAGATTTATCCCCATCTCTTAACAGGGGATAACTGAGGGCGAACCCTATCAGGAAAGGCAGTACTACCGGAAGCTGACCGGCTGCTATGAGAGTGCCCAAGGCGGTAGCAAGCCCTTTGCCCCCCTTAAATTTTAACCATACCGGATAAATATGACCCAGAACAGCCATGAATGCAGCCGGCATGACATCGCTGCCGGCCCACCCGGCCAGATAAACTGCTGCCCAGCCTTTGAGCACGTCAACCACCAAAACCAGTATGGCAGGAATCCATCCTAAAACCAGACGAGCGTTCATTGTGCCCACATTGCCGCTGCCCTGGGTCCTGATATCCGTATTGTATATACATTTACCTACTATGAAAGCAGTAGGTATACTGCCTATAATATAGGCTGCTATCGCTGTCTGCATACGCTATCAAACGCCTCAGAATAGGTTCTTTTCATAGCTTAATTATAAATCAATAATTCCGTAAATTTACATGCTTTTATCCATCAATAATGCCGGCATAATTATTGACATATGCCATAAATGGTGTTATGCTGCAAATGTTTAATGGCATATGCCGGTAACTGCTGAATTAAGGATGGTGAAAATATGCCAAGACCGAGGAAATGCAGGCGGGTTTGCTGTCTGCCTGACAGCCAGAGCTTTGGCCCCTTGGATGGCAATACCGATGAACGCAGGGTCATAGTGATGACCGTAGACGAGTTCGAAACGATACGGTTAATAGACCTTGAGGGCCTCAGCCAGGAGGAATGCGCGGGACGCATGGCTGTTGCCCGGACGACCGCGCAGGCTATTTATAATAGTGCCCGGGTCAAGTTGGCCGAGTGCCTGGTAAGAGGTATGGAATTGTCCATAAGCGGCGGCAATTATATTCTCTGTGATGATGAACCCTGCGGTTGCGGATGCGGCCATTGCCACAAGAAAAGATGTTATGCGGGAGATGAAGAAAATGAATGAAAACTGGAGTAATGATTCCTTCCTGGGGGAATAAATGGCCGGAAGGAAAGCGCAGACAATTTCCCAATAAAAAAACCATTGATTGGACTAAATGAAGAAGACATGAACATGGTGAACGGTAAAGGCGGTATACGAAAGTATATTAATCCCAGGATAAAAATTGAAAGTGAGGAAAAACAAAATGAGAATTGCAGTGACATATGAAAACGGTCAGGTGTTTCAACATTTTGGTCATACGGAACGCTTTAAAATCTACGATATTGAAGACGGCAAAGTAACGGTAGCCACAATAGCCAATACCAATGGCAGCGGCCATGGCGCGCTGGCCGATATCCTGAAAAAGCTGCATGTGGACGCGCTCATATGCGGCGGAATTGGCGGCGGAGCCAAGCGAGCCCTGGCTGAAGCCAATATAAAGCTTTACGGCGGTGCTTCCGGAGACGCCGACCAGGCTGTTGAAGCCTTGCTGGCAGGGAAACTCCAATTTGATCCGGAGGCCCTCTGCGAACACCATGGAGAGCATCATGATAACTGTGGAACACATGGCTGCGGTGAGCATGACCACCACTGTGCTGATTAATTAATAAGGAAAATACCAGCGGCTCCCGGAAAATCCAATCCGGGAGCCGCTTTTATATTGCCGCCGCATTTTATTCTTTGCTGTAACATTGGAGCCCAAGTGGTCGAATTCGACCGCTTTAAAATACAGGCCGCATTGCCGGCCTTTTGTATAAGTGCAATTAAATAGTTAGAGACAGAAGCAAAATCTTTTTAAACTGGCAGAGCAGCGTATAAGCGGCCGCTGTGGGAATCAATTCAGATGGTGATATAAACGATTTAGTAAAGAAATACGGCAGGAGATTGAAGGTAGATGAGAATAATGGTTGATACCAATAACTTATCTACGCTATTCTCTGATAAAATGGTGGATTTTTTCAGCTTCGGCGCCATGAACGAAATTTTCTTTTAATCTGCGCACCACCATCTCCATGTCAGTAAAAAGGTATCCTCGGAACAAGTATTTGTCAATGAGATATTCCGCTACATAGCGCGGGAATTCATCTACCCCGGTATTTATGGTGTGGGCTTTGTTTACCACCTTGCCGCTGAAAACTTTTTTTTACTTCTCATTCATTATTTACGCCCAGCCCCTCTAATAAATATTGCACGCGTTCATAAGCATCCCGGATTAAATACTCGCGAGATTCCTCATCGGTGACTTCTTCGAAATCTGCTACCGATTGCGGTCCCATATGTTCAGTGCTGGCAAACTTGTCCGCTATCTTGGCCAATCCTTCCTTAACCAAAACATTATCTACCTGTTTACTGATTTCCTCTTTTATCCCATCCAGTCCTTTGGGATAATTCCGCAGACAGTAATAAACGTCCCAAGCATCCTTTTCCTTTAATCGGTCATGGAGCGCCATTCCTTTCATTACTAAAAAGGGTACAATGGAGGCCACTTTAATCTCTGCCGAATCCAGAGCCCCATCCGGCAATTTGCCTTCGACTTTTACATTTTCAGACATCCGGAAGGCCAGATCGCAGCCCCGTGCTTTGCGAGCTTTAATGTCCTGGATTCTTTGAGTTCGATGTCCCTTGCCGGTGCCCTCATATTCACCTGCAAGCAAGTCCACCTGAACTCTATACTGCCTTCCTTCCACCATGAATTCCCGAAAATAAATGAATGGTTGTTCCCCTTCAATATAACCCCTATCCAGCAATAGCTTGCCAATAGTCGCATAACCTGCTTCGCCCAGGGTCAAATGATTTAAAGCCAGATCTATATCCATACTGCCGACATGTGGCTCTTCAGCCCCTTGAATGAGCAATTCCGGGACCCAGCCCCCGATAAGCACGATATCTTTACGGTATTCTCCCAACAGATGGGCCAGTTCAACCAGAACTGATTTCGCTGCGGTCACTGCTGATTTCGTATAGTCAGTACGTTTTACCATAGCTTTTTAATTACCCCTTCCAATAAAGCAGCCGCAGCTTCTTCTCCTCTGCCCCGATCACCCTTTAGGTCAAGGTAACTCTGCACAGCAGAAACCAGCCTGGTACCTTCAACTTCTTCAGTTCCCAAAAATACACCGTTATCATAGGGAGTCCAGATGCTTAAATTAGCCCCTGAAGTGACCTTCTTGAGCCCCAGGATTTCAACCAGGCGTTCAGCATCATTACTGATATATACTGCAGCCCGTTGATAACGGACCATGGGAATACGGCGGGCTGCCGCTGAAAAACTGGTCATAGCGTAGGTTATGCCCATATCTTCACACTTCTCCGCTATAGAAGATTCCAGTTCATTCACTTTTTCAAATGAATAATAGTCTATCCTCTTATTGCGATCTGAACGGTAGGCAATACTCCACTCCTCCAGCAACTGGCCGGGCTCTTTTAGTCGAAAGTCTGACGGATCTATCCATTCCCTATCCGCCAGCAGTTTCTTTACATTAGATACCTGCCCCAGACTGACCTGGGCTGTTTCAGCCAGTTCCTTCGTTTTCCATTCCGTATTGGGACTGCTGAGGAGCACCCGCAAAATCCTTTCAGCTTTGGGGGAAAAAAGAGAGCGTAAATTCCTTTTGACATTATAGGGGTTCTCTTTGCCCTCTTTGAGGATATATATATTATCAAAGGTTAGTCGGCAATTTCCCGCCAAATCTATATAGCCCACCCCCTGTTCACGGCAAATTTTTGCTGAGCGCGGTGAAATATAGGGCGCGACAAAAACCGGATAGGCCTGGGGTATATTTTGAACGTATCTTAATAATTGATCAACCGCTGATCTGGCCAAACGCGGTTGTCCGTTATTTTTCAATTCACAAACAATCAATCTTCCTGAAGTGCTGGGATTAGCTATTTTAAGCACCAAACCTGGCCGGTAAAATGGCGATGAATCGAAATCACGAAGGATATTCACCTTCATAAAGGGAATGTCTTTTAAACATTCCAATATGCTATTTTCCATTTCCATTATATTTAATTCCATTATTTCACCCGATTAATGCTTTTCAGCATTTGTTGAAAATAATTATAACACTGAAAATATTAATTGTAAATACCTTACAGTTCTTTATGCGAGATAGATTTGGTTTCGTCATTATTATTGATTCGAATCGGGTTTATAACTTTGACATTTATAATCTTCCCTGTACTGCGGAAGGTAAGCAAATTAAATACAAAGCTCCATAAAAAAATGCCTAGAACAAATATGTTCATTACCAATGGAAAAACTTGCATTATATCTATGGTATCAGTTCTTAAGAACTCAACGATTTTGCAAATTGTCAGTAGCCCCAGGACAACCGCCAATATTTTTATCACTTTCATAAAATGCCCCTGCTTGCCAGTAAAATAAAGCGGTTATTAGTTAATCTCATTCTGTTTATATCATATTGCAAAATTCAAATTAAGTGGTAAAATAAATTATAAGTTAGGATAACCTAACTTATTTTCATGTTTTCAACGTCCAACGGTTCGGATGTTTAGCATTATTGTTACCCATAAGCACTGTTAGAGAAAAGAGGTTGACTATGGAAGAGAAAATCGCAGCAGCCGCAGAGCCGAAAACCGGCATGGCCAGGCTTATGGAGCTGGCGGCTACCAAAAAACCCCTGATTATTGCGGCCGTGGTCTTGTCCGCACTGGCCTCAATAGCTTCCTTTATTCCGCATTTGGCTATCTACTATATCATACGGGAAATCATGAGCGCTTATCCCGATTTTGCCAACCTTGATCTGCCAAGGACCATCAATTTCGGCTGGATAGCCTTCGGAGGCATTATTCTCAATATCCTTTTATACTTTTT
>DHCD01000056.1:0-21038 GCA_002398105.1 Syntrophomonas sp. UBA4911 | reverse complement strand
AATTTCGCCTCCCATTTGGCCCGAGTGCCGCTGGGTTTTCACGTGCTGGTGGGCAGCGGCAAGCTGCGCAAAATCATGGATGAGAACATTGAGAAGATCGAAGGATTCATCGCCCATCAGCTTCCGGACATCGTGGCTTCCCTGGTAGCGCCGGCGGTCATGTTGGTTATTCTGCTGGCGGTTGACTGGCGCTTCGGCCTGGCGGCCCTGGTGGGCATCGTCATCGCCTTTGCGGTGCAGATAAAAGCCTACGGCAACGAGGGCGCCAAAACCTGGATGGAAAGATATCAAACCTCGCTGGAGGACATGAACAACGCGGCGGTGGAGTATATCCGGGGCATTACCGTGGTCAAAGCCTTCAAGCAAACCGTGTATTCCTTCCGCCGTATGCATGACTCCATCAAGGAATATACCAACATGGTGATTCCCTATACCTTGAGCTGGGAAAACTATATGTCGGCCTTTACCACCATCATCAACAACATTTACCTGTTTTTGATCCCGGCCGGAATCTGGATCGGGATGAATACCTCCGATTACCAGAGCTTCGCGGCCACCTTTATCTTCTATCTGATCTTTGTTCCCTCCATTGCCAATATCATGATGAAAATAATGTATGTCACCAGCGGCGGCATGCAGATCATCGGCGGGGTGGAGCGGATGGATGAAATCCTGCACACCCTGCCCCTGCCCCAGCCGGAGAATCCCCAAACCGCCGCGGGGCACGACATCGTTTTTGACCAGGTCTCCTTTTCCTACCCCGACCAGGAAGCCGACGCCTTGTCCGGCGTTTCCTTCCGGGCCGAGGAAAATCAGATTACCGCCATTGTCGGCCCCTCGGGCGGCGGAAAAAGTACTATCGCCCATCTGATCCCGCGTTTTTTCGACGTGAAGGAAGGGGGTATCCGCATCGGCGGCATTGATGTCCGCGACATGAGGACGGATTATCTGATGGAAAAGGTCAGCTTCGTATTTCAGGATGTGTTTCTTTTTAAGCAGAGCATCCTGGACAATATCCGTATCGGCAACCAGAACGCCACCGACGAGGAGGTGATGGCTGCTGCGGAGGCCGCCCAATGCCAAGAATTTGTGGAAAAGCTGCCGCAAAAATACCATACTGTGATCGGCACCCGCGGGGTCCATCTTTCCGGAGGCGAGCAGCAGCGCATCGCCATCGCCCGGGCAATCGTGAAAAACGCGCCTATCATCGTGCTGGATGAGGCCACCGCCTTCTCCGACCCGGAGAACGAATATCTGATCCAGCGGGCTTTTGAAAAGCTTATGCGGGGCAAGACGGTGATCATGATCGCCCATCGTCTGTCCACCATACGCAGCGCCAATAAGATCGTGGTGATCGACAAAGGACTTTTGCTTGAAGAGGGGAGCCATGATGAACTGATGGCAAGGAAGGGCAAGTATTTCGATATGTGGACCATGTACACCAAAACCCTGGATTGGAAAATGAGTCGGGAAGGAGGCGTGGCCCATGCTTAATCTCCAAGAAGCGTTGATGCTCACTGATAAAGGGCATTCCGATCTAAAAAAGGCGATTGCCGCCTGCACCCTGACCAATCTCTCACTGATGCTGCCTTTTGGTGTGACTGTCGCTATTTTCGGCGAACTGTTGAAACCGCTGATGGGGCAGGAAATCTCCTGGACCGCGATGTGGGCCCTACTGGGATGCGGCATCGTAGCTGCCGTTCTGGTGTTTATGGCCAGCAAAAACGATTATAAGAAAACTTATGTCACCTCTTACCTGGAAGCTGAAACCACCAGGATCAGCGTAGCGGAGCATATCCGCAAACTGCCCATGAGCTTTTTCAACTCCAAGGATCTGACCGAGCTGACCACCAACATCATGGGCGACTGCGCGACCACCGAGCATGTATTGAGCCATATCGTTCCCCAGCTGAGCGCCAACGCCATTTCTATCACTCTGATCTGCGCCATGCTGGCCATCTTCGACTGGAGGCTGGCCCTGGCCGTATTCTGCACCGTGCCGCTGGCCTTGCTGGTCATCCTGGGCAGTAAAAAAATCCAGAACCGGCTGAGCGAAAAACATGTAGAGTCCAAGCTGGCCGCCTCCGGCCAGGTCCAGGAGTACCTGGAAGGGATCAAGGTCATCAAAGCCTGCGGCCTGGACGGCTCCAAATTTGCGGCTCTGGATAATGCTTTGCGCCTGATGAAGCAGATGGCCATCAAAATGGAATTCGGCACCGGGATTTTCATTACCGGCGCCCAGATGCTTCTGCAGGCGGGGGTGGGGCTGACCGTCTTTGTCGGCGCTTATCTGCTGACCGGTGGAAAAATCGAATTGATTCCTCTGCTGATGTTTTTTGTCATCGTGGTGAGGATATACGGCCCGGTAGTGGTGGAGTTCACCCTGCTGCCCGAACTCATGTACAACCGGGTGGTCACCCAAAGGATGAGGACTTTGATGACCACCCCGGCCATGGAGGGGGATACCGACACCCGCCTGCAAAGCTGGAATATTGACTTTGAAAATGTCTCTTTCAGCTATAATAACCAGAATTCCCAGGAGGATATGGTGATCAAAAACCTGACCGTCTCCATACCGGCGGATGCCATCACCGCTCTGGTGGGTCCCTCCGGCTGCGGGAAAAGCACCATTTCCCGGCTGATTGCCCGTTTCTGGGATGTAACCCGGGGAGCCGTGAAGATCGGCGGTATCGACGTGAAAACTCTGGACCCGGAACATCTTATGAGCCATATGGCTTTTGTCTTCCAGGATGTGGTTCTTTTCAACGATACGGTCTACAACAACATCCGCATCGGCAATATGGATGCTACCGAGCAGCAGGTGATGGCCGCCGCCGGGGCCGCTTGCTGCGACGAGTTTGTCAGCGCTTTGCCCGACGGCTATCAAACCATGCTGGGCGAAAACGGCAGCACCCTTTCCGGCGGCGAGCGGCAGCGGATTTCCATTGCCCGCGCCCTTTTGAAGAATGCGCCCATCGTCCTGCTGGATGAAGCCACCGCTTCTCTGGACCCGGAGAACGAGGTATTCATCCAGCAGGCTCTCTCCCAACTGATTGCCGGCAAAACGGTGATTGTCATCGCCCACCGCTTGAGAACCGTGGCCGGGGCGGACAAAATCATTGTCCTGGATGAAGGCCGATTGGTGGAGGAGGGAACCCACGACGATTTACTGAAGAACAAGGGACTGTATGAAAGAATGTACAGGATTCAGCAGGAGAGCCTGGGCTGGAGCGTATAGCGGCGCAGCGCGGCTGGTATGCCTGCAATCAGACCCTGCTCGACCTCTGAAATACCTGGCTATGATGTGAACTGAACGGTGCTGCCAAGATGCCATACTCATTAACAGTGGGGATACTCGATTTTAGTCATTGATATTGGAGGAAAGAAGTCCTGGGTATATGAATGGCGGAAAACGAGAATGTTCATTCCGGCTGGTCATCGGCACCGTTCGGGTCGCATATCCGGGTTGAACGGCTAATAGTATCGTTAAAAACTGAAAGCCCTGCCGGTTCCAGGCCGGAGAAAACCTAAGAGGGCATCCCTAACAGAACCATCTCTCAATCCTTAATATCCGCATCGGTAATCCGGATATCGTCGAGGAATTCCGATACCGAAATACCCAGACCTTCGGAGATTTTTAATAAAGTCGCCAGTTGAGGGTTTTTGCTTTTCCCTCTTAAAATGCTGTCAACCGTAGACTGGGTAAGCCCTGATAGTAAGGCCAACTTATTTATACTTATCCCCCTTTCCTGACAAAGTTCCTTAATACGATTCGCTATTGCTTCTCCTAAATCCACCATTTCACCTCATTATCTAACGGTCAGTCGTTAGAAGTAGCTTACCAAATTCTATTCCAAATAATTAACGATTGTTCGTTTACACAACTTACGTCAGGCTGTATAATATCCATAACGATGAGTCGTTATTTATTTTAGGGGGATGGGTGAATATGGCTTTACGCATCAAACAATACCGCCAGCTCAAGGGTTGGAGCCAGAGCCGACTGGCCCGGGAGTCGACGGTATCGCAGACATACATCTCAGAACTTGAAGCCGGTAAGTGGAGCCCTAATCTGTCGGTCCTGTGTAAGCTGGCTGCTGCCCTGGAGGTTCAGGTTTCCGCCCTCCTGGATGATGAAATTGAAAAGCGTGATAAGGATAATGACAACGCTATAGAGGCAGAGCTTAAACTCTCAGGAAGGGGTTGACCAGCGGCGATCATGGGCAAGGGCAAAAGGAATAATCGGCATAGCCGAAAACCGGTGTAAGTGCCCTCAATATGTGATCGGACGCTTTGATTCAATATTTTTGTATGGTGGTAAGACTGTGAGCAACATGATTAAAATACTGGTGATTGAGCATGATGAGAAGGATAAATTATTTATTCAGCAGGTTTTTTCACTCAACCAGGGCATTGAAGCTGAGCTGACTTTTGCGGAACGATGCAGCAAAGCAATTCAATTATTGGCCAGCAATGATTTTGACCTGGTTCTGTTGAATCTGACAGTCCCTGATTCATATGGGATCAGAACCTTCGAAGAATTCTTCAACCAGCACCTTGAAATACCGATAATTATTCTTGTTCACCCGGCCGATGAAGCGATGGCTTTGGAGGCGGTGCGTAAAGGCGCCCAGGACTATATAATCAAAAACGAACTTGGCATTTGCCCGCTTAAGCGGATCATAAACTGTGCCATCGAACGCAACTTGTTGAGAACTAAAATAGCCCGTATGGCTATCACTGACGAATTGACCGGCCTCTACAACCGGCGCGGTTTTTTCATCCTGGCTCAGCAACAGTTGGAGCTAGCCCGGCGCCTGCAAAAAGTCATCGGCTTTTTTTTCCTGGATATTGATGAGATGAAAGAAATAAATGATTTTCTGGGGCACCATGAAGGAGATCAGGCGCTTATTGATATGGCCCAAATACTACGAGAATCTTGCAGGGCTACTGATGTCATTGGACGGATCGGCGGAGATGAATTCGCTATTGCCCTGATTCAGGAGATAGACTGTATCCAAAGTATAGAAAAAAGGATCAGAAACAAGATCAATTTGCATAATAAGGCTCGTTTACGAAAATATATGCTTTCAGTAAGCATCGGCCAATATTCTGCTAATGGGCAAAATTGCGCCGATATCCAGGCAGCATTGGCACAGGCCGATAAAATGATGTATTTTGAAAAAAAGCAAAAAAGGTTATTGGTTTCAGAAAGATAAGGTTGAGCCGGGGATGTCGCTTATATATAATACTTATATGTAAGCGACATCTCTTATTTTATGGCCGAATGAAGCACAGGCTAAGAAAGTTGGAGGCATAAGTAACTATGGAAAAAAGTAGCGAGGGGACCCGGGTTATCATTACAGTCCTGGGTCATGACCGGATCGGTATCATAGCCGGAATATCCACTATACTGGCTGAGGCCAATGCCAACATATTAGATATCAGCCAGACTATTCTGCAGGGTTTTTTTACCATGATAATGGTGGTGGACATAGCTGCCAGTATTTATGAAGTAGGCGAGATAAGGGAACTCCTCGAGAAAAAAGGTGAACAGCTGGAGCTCAAGATTACTGTCCAGCACGAAGATATATTTAATTTCATGCATCGTATTTGAAATATTTCAGAATATTTAAAAGGAGAGTATATTCTCCTTTTTTAACTATATAGAGGAGGTTGATTATGCCGTTTTCTATCAGTAAAGATGAGATATTGGAAACCGTGTCCATGCTGCAGACCGAAAATTTAGATATTCGTACTATAACCATGGGAATCAGTATTCAGGATTGCCGGATGAGTGACGGAGAGACTACCGGAACCAAGATTTATGATAAAATCTGCCGTTATGCCTGTAAGCTGGTGGCGGTAGGGGAAGAAATCACCAGAGAGTATGGAATTCCTATAATCAATAAGCGCCTATCGGTTACGCCGGTTGCCATTGTTGCCAATGGTCTTAACCGGGATGAGATGGTTATGGTGGGAAAATATATGGACAAGGCGGCCGATGAAGTCGGGGTGAATTTTATCGGCGGTTTTTCGGCTTTGGTACATAAAGGTTTTTCCAGCGGCGACCTGGCTTTGGTGGAAGCTATCCCGGAAACGCTTGGCACTACCGAAAGGGTATGTTCCAGTATAAATGTCGGTACTACCCGGGCGGGAATAAATATGGATGCGGTTCTGGCTATGGGGGAAATCGTCAAAAAAACCGCTGCCCGGAGTGCAGACCGGGACGGTTTGGGTTGCGCCAAACTGGTGGTATTCTGTAACGCCGTAGAGGACAATCCTTTTATGGCCGGAGCCTTTCATGGGGTGGGAGAACCGGAATGTACTTTAAATATTGGTGTCAGCGGACCGGGCGTGGTTTTGCATGCGGTAAAAAAACATCCTGATTTAGAGTTGGGTGAGCTGGCCAACGTGATTAAGAAAACGGCTTTCAAAGTGACCCGTACCGGAGAGTTGGTAGGCCGGGTGGCTTCCCGGAAATTAGGAGTGCCTTTTGGCATTGTGGACTTATCACTGGCGCCTACGCCGGCTATCGGTGACAGTGTAGCGGATATTTTAGAAGCGATGGGGCTGGAAAATGTAGGGGCGCATGGGACCACCGCCTGTCTGGCTATGCTGAACGACGCGGTCAAAAAGGGGGGAGCTATGGCTTCATCTTATGTAGGAGGCCTATCCGGTGCTTTCATCCCGGTCAGCGAAGACCAGGGTTTTATAAATGCCGCCGCCTGCGGAGCCATAAGCCTGGATAAGCTGGAAGCCATGACCTGCGTATGTTCGGTAGGATTAGATATGATCGCCATACCCGGCGATACCAGCGCGGCCATAATAGCGGCCATAATTGCTGACGAAGCGGCTATAGGCATGATCAACCGCAAAACCACTGCGGTCAGAATTATACCCGTTCCCGGCAAAAAAGAAGGCGATTGGGTTGAATTTGGCGGGCTATTGGGTCGGGCGCCTATTATAAAGGTCAATCAGAATTCCCCGGCCCGGTTTGTGAACCGCAAAGGAAGAATCCCCGCCCCGATTCATTCCCTGAATAATTAAATATTGCTTGGCCTATCCCCTGGCAACCTTGGCCGGATACCATTTCATGAACCGGGTGGTGAAGGCCCCCGTCAATGCGGGGGCTACTCGGAGAGTGTTGCTCTTATCGCCTTTGGGGCTGCCATTGAGCAACAGTATATTCATGATTCCTCCGGTATTTTGATGGCCTGGCCGACCCCATCAGGGCACATTATGAAATAAGACAAGTTCAATATATATTAGCTGCCCCCGCTGTCAACGAACTGGTTGAAGAAAATACCTGCTTCTGCTATAAATATAAGTAGGATTCCTATAATATTAATAGGGTATAGGGGATTAATGGTTGGGGGGCAGATAATTTGATCAATGAGTTACTGGCCAAGGCTGAGCAAAAATTGGAGTTGAGCCGGGAAGATTTGATTTCCTTATTATCCATAGAAGATCCGGTTCAACTGCAGCGCCTTTTTGCTATCGCCGATTCTATTCGCCAAGAGTACGTGGGAGATGAAATTCATTTACGCGGTTTGGTGGAATTCTCCAACTATTGCCGCAAGAATTGTTTTTATTGCGGGCTGCGTCAATCCAACCGTTTATTGTCCCGTTACCGCATGGAACTGGACGAGATACTTGATACGGTGGAGTTGGCCCAAGCCCTGGGGTATAAAACGGTGGTTCTTCAGTCGGGGGAAGATACGTTCTATTCCCTGGACCAGCTTATAGGGCTGGTGCGACAAATCAAAAAGCGTAATAAATTAGCTGTTACCCTTAGCATTGGAGAACTGCCCCGGCATTATTATGAGCAGCTTTTTGCCGCTGGAGCGGATCGCTATCTGCTTCGTTTTGAGACTTCAAATCCTGACCTGTATGCCAGGCTGCACCCTGATTCGCGTTTTGGACACCGTATGCTGATCCTTAGATGGTTAAAAGAAATCGGCTATGAAGTGGGCTCAGGTTCAATGATTGGACTTCCCGGTCAATCTATTGAGGATATAGCCAATGATATTCTGGCTTTTAAAACCCTGGATATTGATATGATCGGTGTCGGCCCTTATATTTCACATCCCGATACTCCCCTCGGGGGAGAACCAGACGGTAATCTGGCCATGACCTTAAAGGTGATCGCCCTGACTCGGATAGTGACCAAGGATACTAACATACCGGCTACAACAGCGTTAGCCACCTTAAAACCGGACGACGGGCGGGAGATGGCTCTGGAGAGCGGGGCGAATATTCTGATGCCCAACACAACTCCGGTAAAGTACCGGCCTATGTATGCCTTGTATCCGGACAAAGTCTGCATCGGCGAAGCCTCAAACCAGTGCTGGCATTGCACCCAGCACCGCATTGCCAGTATCGGCCGCAGGTTAGGGCTTGGAGCGGGCATGTCGCCCCATAAATCAATCAGTCCCTCTATGTAGCCGCCCGTGACTTCATTAACATTATTTCAGTAAACAGGAAATTTGCATTTCAAATTAAGAATATATTATCATACATATAAGAAAACTTTCTGGGGGATTGTATTATGAAAATATCCACGAAAGGTCGATACGGATTAAGAGCTATGCTGGATCTGGCTTTGAATTCAAGAGGAGGCCATGTGGCCTTAAATACTATTGCCGAGAGACAGAATATTTCATCAAACTACCTGGAACAGGTATTCTCCATCTTGAGAAAAGCCGGTCTGGTTAACAGTGTAAAAGGAGCCCAAGGAGGATATGTCCTGGCCGATAATGCCCATCGCATCACAGTGGGGCAGATTCTTCGGGTCCTGGAAGGGGATTTAGCGGTCGCCGGGGATGATTCGGAAAATGAACCGGATAATCCGGTTGAATACTGTTTGAAGAAGCACGTGTGGGAGAAAATCAATGAGAGCATCAATGAAGTAGTCGATGCCATGACCCTGGAGGATTTACTCGTTAACTATACCAGGATGCAAGGCCAGATGTCTTTAATGTTCTATATTTAAAGTAAAGATTATTTTTTTTGCCGGAATATCAAGTAAATCCATAGGAATAATGAAATAGCCCTGATGGGATTAAATAAAAGTTAAAAGTAAACGTCAATCGGGAGGATAACGTCATGGGATGGAGACTTGAAAGTAAAATTGTAAGAGGAGCAAGAGGAGCCGATCCTCAGACTGGTGCAATCAGTTTCCCCATATACCAGACCGCCACTTTCAAGCATTCAGGGTTGGGCCGCAGCACCGGCTATGACTATACTCGTTCGGGGAATCCGACTCGGGAGGAAGTGGAAAAGACTCTGGCCGATTTGGAAGGGGGAACAGCCGGCTTTGCCTTTGCCAGCGGCCTTGCGGCTATAGCCACCCTGATGGAACTGTTTAATCCCGGGGATCATCTTCTGGTATCTGATGATTTGTATGGCGGCACCTACCGGCTTTTTGAAGAGATTTCCCGTAACCACGGCCTGGAATTCACCTATTGGGATTGCTCCAAGGATAATCTTCTATATCATATAAAGAAAAACACCCGGGCGGTTTTTGTGGAAAGCCCTTCTAATCCCATGATGAAGGTTACCGATATCAGAAAGGTTGCGGCCCTGGCTAAAGAACATGACCTTCTTACCATAGTGGACAACACCTTTCTTACTCCCTATCGGCAAAGGCCTTTAGAGCTGGGCGCTGATATCGTGGTTCACAGCGGAACCAAGTATTTAGGCGGACATAACGACACTCTGGCCGGGTTTATCGTCGTAAAAAATGAAGCGCTGGGGGAACGTTTAAAATTTTTGCAGAATGCCATCGGCGGAGTACTTGCGCCTTTTGACAGCTGGTTGATCCTGAGAGGAATCAAAACTCTGGCCGTAAGGCTAGAAAAGCAGGAGGAAAACGCCATGCGGATTGCCAACTGGCTTAAACAGCATCCGCGGGTTGAGAAAGTTTATTATGTCGGATTGCCGGAGCATGAAGGATATGAGATATCTAAAAGCCAGGCTTCCGGTTTTGGCAGCATGATTTCTTTTTCCCTGGATAGTCCGGATTTAGCAGCGGCAGTTTTAGGCAAAGTCAAGCTGATATCATTTGCCGAGAGCCTGGGCGGAGTTGAAACCCTTATCACCTATCCTTTAACCCAGACCCATGCTGATATACCTGAAGAAATGAGAGCGCGTTTGGGTGTCGATGATAAATTACTGCGCATATCTGTGGGTATTGAGGCTGTGGAAGATCTCATAGACGATCTCGAACAGGCGTTGTCTTAAAAACACCGACAGTCTAATCAGGGTTTGGCCAAAGTTGAAGGAGAGACAAGACCTTATGGAGAATTTTCTTAAAGATAGGGGATATACGGAACCTTTAATATTATGAAACGAACTGGAGGAATAAAATAGTGGCTAAAATTGCATCAAATCTTACGGAGCTCATTGGGAATACCCCCTTGCTGGAGCTCTCCAACTATGCGCGCGACAACCGGGTCAATGCCCGGCTCTTAGGAAAACTGGAGTATTTTAATCCGGCCGGCAGTGTTAAGGACCGAATTGGCTATGCGATGATCAAGGAGGCGGAAGAGCGGGGGTTAATAAATCAGGAAACGGTCATTATTGAACCTACCAGCGGCAATACCGGCATAGCCCTGGCTTTCGTAGCGGCGGCGAGAGGGTATCGCCTTATTCTTACTATGCCTGAGACTATGAGCAGCGAACGTCGTAACCTGCTGAAAGCCCTCGGAGCGGAACTGGTTCTGACCCCGGGAACCGAAGGGATGGCCGGAGCCTTACGGGTAGCTGATGAGCTGGCTGCCCGTACTCCCAATTCCTTTATACCACAGCAATTTAAAAACCCCTCCAATCCCGCTATTCACAGGGAAACTACGGCCCGGGAAATTTGGCGCGACACTGACGGACAGGTGGATATATTTGTGGCTGGAGTGGGGACCGGTGGAACCATAACCGGAGTAGGAGAGGTTCTTAAAGCCAATAAACCCGAAGTAAAAATAATCGCGGTAGAACCATATGATTCGCCCCTGCTTTCCGGGGGACAGGCCGGACCGCATAAGCTCCAGGGCTTAGGGGCCAACTTCATCCCGGAGGTATTGAATCAATCAATTTTGGATGAAGTATTTAAAGTGAAAAATAATGATGCATTTAAAACTTGTAAATTACTGGCCAAGACTGAGGGGCTGCTGGTTGGAATTTCGGCGGGGGCGGCTGCCTGCGCCGCCACCCAAATTGCCCAAAGGCCGGAAAATGAGGGCAAGACTATTGTTATACTGCTCCCTGACACCGGTGAAAGATATCTGTCCACCGAGCTTTTTCAGGATTAGCGATATTAGTACCCAATAGTGGAATTGCCGGCCCCGGAAGATGTTTATCGGCTCCGGGGCCGGCATGTTTTTTGACCAAGCAAGGATGGTATTTTATCAGTAGTTTTACTGAACTGAAATAAAGACCGTCTTAAAGTTAAGACAAAGGGTTAAAATATAAAGTGTTGATAATCGGTTCTAAATACCCTATAATGCCTATAGTATTTATACAAATGCCGTTCTAAATTGTAATATGCGAAGGAAGGAAGAACGGATTGGCCAAGAAAGTCTTTGTAGCCATGAGCGGTGGGGTAGACAGTTCTGTAGCCGCCCTGCTGCTTAAAAATCAAGGCTATGATATTACCGGCATCACTATGCAGATCTGGCCGTCGGAAACGGAACGCGATAAGACCTGTTGCGGGCTGGATGCCATCAGTGATGCCCGACGGGTTTGCTGGAAGCTGGATATACCCCATTATGTGTTGAATTTTCGGGAAGAATTTACCGCCAGGGTGGTTGACTATTTCTGCCGGGAATATATAAAAGGACGTACCCCCAATCCCTGCATAGCCTGCAATCGTTTTATAAAGTTCAGTTCTTTCCGGAAAAAGGCCCTGGCTATGGGGGCGGATTTTGTTGCCACCGGTCATTATGCCCGTATTAAATATAACCCGGATAGCGGCCAATATGAGCTTTTAAGAGCCAGATATGCCAATAAAGACCAGAGCTATGCGCTATACGGCTTGACCCAGGAGCAGTTGCGGCACACCTTATTCCCTCTGGGGGACCTGCGCAAAGAAGAAGTCAGGGACTGGGCCCGTCGTTGGGATCTTCCGGTAGCTGAGAAAGCTGAGAGCCAGGAGATCTGCTTTGTTAACGAAGGCCATTATTCCGAATTTGTCGAACAATATTTGGAGCACAAGCCCCAGGTGGGGACCATCAGGGACCCCGGCGGTCGGGTGCTTGGGCGTCATACGGGAGTTTACCATTATACCATCGGTCAGCGCAAGGGCCTGGGGCTGGCATTAGGACACCCGGTTTATGTGGTTGATCTTGATCCGGGCAGCAATACGGTGACGGTAGGGACGAATAAGGCCTTGTATCATAAAAGCTGTTTGGTTGACCAGGTCAATTATATTGCGCAGGAGTTATGTAATGCTGCCCGGGTTCTGGTAAAGATTCGCTACTCATCTTTGGCCGTACCGGCGCAGTTGCTGCCATTAGATAAAGATCAGGTGAGAATTGATTTTGAGGACCCGCAGAGGGCCATTACTCCCGGGCAGGCGGCAGTTTTTTATCAGGGTGATAAGGTGATCGGCGGAGGCACGATCAGCAGCAGCTTTAACTAGGCGTTAACAAGTATTAAAATTCTTTTGGAGGAAGCATCGTATAAAATGGAAAGTAAACTTGATTTACTTAAAACGTATATAAACTTATGGGAAGGCCTGGCGATGGCCTTTCCCGGAGTAGCTGACCGTATTTTGGGTCTTGCAGCTAAAAAAACCGACTTTGATGGTTTAGAACCGGTTAGAATTCGAATGCACAAGGATCTGGCTTGATTGAGGCTGGAACTGACGAACCGCTGTTGGAGTAAAGAGTCTAAAGGGTAAACAGCTGGATTTTCGTTATTTCACCCTCGCCATGCAGGGCTATAGAGCCGACAGCATGAAGAGAGCCAGGTCCTTTTTTATTGATCTTCAGGCCATAAAGGTGCAGACGAATTTCAGAAAGGAGATATTTTAATATGCCTATTATAATACCGAATAATCTCCCGGCCAGTACTATACTTCAAGGAGAGAACGTTTTTATAATGAATGAAAGAAGGGCGGTACATCAAGATATACGCCCTTTGCGGATTGCGATTCTGAATTTAATGCCGCAGAAGATTGTGACTGAAACCCAATTGCTGAGACTTTTAGCCAACAGCCCTTTGCAGGTGGAGATCATTCTGCTCTGTATGGAGAGCCATGAATCGAAAAATACGCCGGAAGAGCACCTGAAGAACTTTTATACTAATTTTTCGCAGATCAAGCACCAAAAATTTGATGGCATGATCATAACCGGCGCCCCTATTGAACATCTTGAATATGAAGATTGGAATTATTGGGACGAACTGACTGAAGTTCTGGAATGGACGAAAAAGCATGTATGGGCCACTCTGCATATCTGTGTAGGGGCTCTGGCGGGGCTCTATTACCACTATGGCGTTCCTAAATATCCGCTTAAAGAAAAAATGTTCGGCATATTTGCGCATAAGGTTTTAGTTCCTAATGTGCCGCTATTGAGGGGATTCGACGACCAGTTTTACGCTCCTCATTCCCGTCATTCGGAAATACGCCGGGAGGATATCGAAAAGGTGCCGGATTTGGAGATACTGTCCGAATCCGATGAAGCCGGAATATATATCGTAGCCAATAAAGACCGGCGCCAGATTTTTATTACCGGGCATTCCGAATATGATCCGCTGTCGCTGAAGACAGAGTATGACCGGGACATAGACAAAGGTCTGGAAATACCAGTCCCGGTGAATTATTTCCCGGATGATGATCCGGCCAGGACACCGTTGGTCAGATGGCGCAGCCACGGTAACCTGCTGTTTACCAACTGGCTGAATTATCACGTATATCAGGAAACGCCTTATGACCTGACCCGATTATGTAATCCCGGCGACCGGAAATGGCACATAGAGTAATTTAGCACCAAACCCCAGAGGGTGTTCTTCTATCCTTATATTCAGCAATGAAGAGGGTGAGAAAGGACGCCCTCAATTTTTTTGCTGTAATAGATGGTATCAACTTCTGTCGAAAACCGGATGCGGGAGCAGGCTGGGCAGAAGGAATAAACAGAGTTTATGGAGAAATAAATAATAATTTATCAGTCTGGAAGGAGGCTAATGGCATGTCAGGATGGCCCCTTTATGTGGAACGTCAAATATTATCCTATAATAAAGGGAATACAGTGAACCAGGAAGCGGCGGTAGTCACCGAAAAGCCTTTAACCGTATTTCTCAATCATAATGAATTTGCAACTTTGATCTGTTCTCCGGGAGGACTTAAGGAGTTAACGGTTGGATTTTTGCTTAGTGAAGGACTGATCCAGGAACCTGCACAAATTGAAGACATATGTCTGAATGAAGATGACGGCTTTCTATGGCTAAATACTTACGAACCGATTAGTCAAACCGACAATTTTCTGCGCCGGCACATTGCCAGCTGCTGCGGTAAAGGCAGGGCTGGTTTGTATTTTATAAATGATGCGCGCCAGTTGCAGCCGGTCGTCTCCGAATGGTGTCTTCCGGCCAAAAAGATTATTGGGCTGATGGAGGAACTGGAAGAACAAGCCGGCTCTTTTCGTCTGACCGGCGGAGTACACAGTGCTGCGCTGGCGGATGAATCCGGAGTCATTATCAGCTACGAGGATATAGGAAGGCATAATGCCGTAGATAAAGTGCTGGGTTATGCATTTTTAAACGAGATAACAACTGATAATAAATGCTTGCTTCTTAGCGGGCGGGTTGCTTCGGAAATTCTTATTAAGGCTGCTCGGGGCAATATACCGATAATTCTTTCGCGGGCTGCGCCTACCGAACTGACCTTGGAATTGGCGGAAGAGCTTAATCTTTGCGTAGTCGGTTTTGCGCGGGGAGAACGTTTCAGCATTTATACCCACCCGGAGAAAATAATACTGGACTAGATCGGGTATGGGTCCAAGTGCTAATCCTCTTATTATTTTTGCAGGAGGGTACTTTTAGCAGAAACCACTAGTAAAACTATAGGATATATGTTATATTAACTGCAGGCTACTAAATAGTCATGTGCAAGAGGGGAATAACCTTAATACTACAAGGAAGTGACTGCATGAATCAGATAGCCAAATCCATCAGCCTTGAGATATTGGAAAAGAAAAAACAAAATGATATCTATGTCATTGCCCATTACTATCAGAGGGATGAGATTCAAGACATTGCGGACTTTGTGGGAGACTCTTACGCCATGGCCTTGGCGGCCAGGAATTCCGACAGCTCCGTCATACTGGTCGCCGGGGTTGACTTCATGGCTGAAACGGCTGCTATTCTGTGCCCCGGACGTACGGTTTTATCCCCGGAACCAGCGGCCACCTGTCCCATGGCCAACAGTATAACGGCTGACAAGATCATCCGCTACCGGGAAGAACATCCTGATTGTATCGTAGTGACATATGTCAATACCCCGGCTGATGTAAAGGCAGTAAGTGATGTCTGCTGCACCTCTTCCAACGCGGAGAGAATTATCCGCAAGCTGCCTGCCGATAAGGAAATATTTTTCGTTCCCGATCAAAACCTGGCCGCTAATATAGCGAACCGGCTGGGTCGGAACTTGGATGCTTATCCATCTTTTTGTCCTATTCATAACTTGGTAACCGAGGCAAGCATTAAGGAGCTTAAAGAGAAATTTCCGCAGGCGGAGGTTCTGGTACACCCGGAATGCAAGCCGGAAATCTTAGAACTGGCTGACTATGCCGGAAGTACTGCCGGTATCTTAAATCATGTGGTGGAAGCGGAGGGCCGGGACTTTATTATCGGTACTGAATGCGGTATATTTCATCCGATTTTAAAGGCTTGCCCGGAGAAGAACCTGATTCTGGCATCAGAGAAATTGATATGCCCGAACATGAAAAGTATTACCTTAGATAAGATACTTAACTCTATAGTGGAGCGGCAAACAGTTATAACCGTACCGGAAGAGGTAAGGCAAAAAGCTGTTCTGGCTTTGGAAAAGATGATTTCTATGGCTTCATAGGCTGCCAAAATGATGTTTAATAGCGGCCGCAGCGAAATAAGGAAAGGATGATTTGATGAGGTTGTCCACTAAAGGCAGGTACGGCTTAAGAGCAATGCTGAACATTGCCCAAAAGCAGGAATCAGGCCCGGTACCCATTCATACTATTGCTGAGCGTGAAACTATCTCGGGACGCTACCTGGAACAATTACTGATCCCGTTAAAGCAATCCGGTCTGGTAAAGAGTGTCCGGGGAGCTCAGGGAGGCTATATTCTTGGCAGGAGTGCTGCCGATATCACTGTCGGTGATGTGGTAAGAGTTCTCGAAGGACCGATAGCGCCGGTGGACTGCGTAAGTGAAGTCAATCCCGATGATTGCGATAGAGCCGCCTATTGTGTAACCAGAAAGGTATGGTCGCGGCTGAGAGACTCTATATCTGAAGTTTTAGATTCATATACTCTGGAAGATCTGATTAAAGAATCTTTGCCCGAGGAGAAAGAGATAGCTATGAATCCGGGAAAGACCAAGAAATAGAAATATATGGAGGTAAAATAATGAGAGAGATATACATGGATCACAGCGCTACAACTCCGGTAGACCGTGAGGCTTTTGAGGCTATGATACCCTACTATACCAATGAATATGGTAATCCATCAAGCGTACATGCCAAAGGCAGGGCGGCCCGAAAAGCGCTGGAAAAAGCCCGGGATCAGGTGGCAGCATTGATTAATGCCGATTCCCGAGAAATATTCTTTACCAGCGGTGGGACTGAAGCAGATAATCAAGCCATTATCTCCTATATGCTCAGTAATGCCGCCCGGGGCAATCATCTAATAACGTCAGCTATAGAACATCATGCGGTCCTTGAAACCTGCGAATATCTGCGCAAAAACGGATTTGAACTGACAGTTCTGCCCGTAAATTCACTGGGCATAGTCGAGCCTGAGGTTTTAAGGAAGGCAATAAGACCTGAAACTGCACTGGTTACTATCATGCATGCCAACAATGAAATAGGTACGGTACAGCCCATAGAGGAATTGGCGGCCATAACCCATGAATTTGGCGCTGTTTTCCATACCGACGCGGTGCAGACGGCGGGCAAGCTGCCCATAGACGTAAAACGTATGGGGATAGACATGCTTTCAATCTCCAGCCATAAGCTGCATGGACCCAAAGGGGCAGGCTGCCTGTACCTAAAAAAGGGAACCAAGGCGGGAAACATACTTTACGGGGGACCCCAGGAAAGTAAAAAGAGAGCCGGAACCGAAAATATACCGGGTATAGTAGGATTCGGCCAAGCTGCGGAACTAGCTGCAGGCAGAATGACGGAGACTTCGGAATATCTGAATAGATTGGCGACAAAACTGCGCGAGGGAATTATGGCTGACATACCCCATACTATTCCTACCGGCAGTCTGGATAACAGAGTGCCGGGCAGTGTCAGCGTTTGCTTTGAATTTGTGGAGGGCGAGTCCATTCTGCTGATGCTGGATAGCTATGGAGTCATGGCGTCCAGCGGTTCGGCCTGCACATCCGGTTCCCTGGAGCCTTCACATGTTCTGCTGGCTATTGGACTTCCCCACGAGACAGCGCATGGATCACTTCGTCTGACCTTAGGAAAAGATAATACCGAAGAGGATGTTGATTTTGTCTTGGAAATATTGCCTAAAATAATCGGCAACTTACGCAAAATGTCGCCATTATCCGGAAAAGGAGGGAGCAACTAATGTATTCACAAAAAGTTATGGAGCATTTTATGAATCCCCGCAATGTAGGATCCCTGGATGAGGCCAATGGGGTGGGGGAAGTAGGCAATGCGGTCTGCGGAGACATCATGCATATCGAAATTGAGGTAGAGGACAATATTATTCAGGATATTAAGTTTAAGACTTTTGGTTGTGCGGCAGCCATAGCCACCAGCAGTATGGTTACGGAAATGGTAAAGGGAAAGACCCTGGAAGAAGCGGAACGCATCACTAACCGTACGGTTGCCGAAGCTTTGGACGGCTTGCCCCCCATAAAGATGCACTGTTCCAATTTGGCTGCCGATGCCTTGCATGAGGCCATTAAGGATTATATGGCCCGCCAGGAAAAGTCATAAAGAAACCCCGACGTAAAAGTCTTTAACGGCGCCATGAAATTGAGTGCGGCCATTGCCGGTCCCATCTGCCCGGCAATGGCCGCACCTGTAAGAGCTGAACCGATGCCCTGTTGTTCCTTCTGATATCTGCTGCGCGAAAGTTCTATAAAAGCCTGTTCTGCTTTTAGCTTTCCTCTAAATTTTAAATTGATTAATCAATTGACTGAGTTGCTCAGCACTCTTGGCGGCCTTGGAGGAAGCTTTGCTGATATCCAGGGTTAAAGCTGTCGTATGTTCACTGCCCTTGGCAATTTCCTGGGAAGCCAGGGTGATTTCTTCAATGGTATTAGTGTTATTCTCCATGGCCCGATTGATCTCCGTAACTGTTTGCAGCAAATTGTTGACCGCAGTTTTATTTTTTTCCACCATATCGACGATCATCTTGGCATCTAAACCATATTGCTGGCTGGCTTCCACTAATTGCCCATATTCCTTAACGATGACCTCGTTAATAAATTTCAGTAAATCATGGGAATTGTTAATAAGATTATCAATAGCGTCATTTACCTGGCGGGTAAGGCTTTGGATATCTCCGGCGGCCGAGGTCGAATCGTTGGCCAGCTTACGTACTTCTTCAGCTACGACAGCGAAGCCTTTACCGTGCTCACCGGCACGAGCAGCTTCAATAGCGGCATTCAAAGCCAATAAATTGGTTTGATCGGCAATAGCCGCAATATTTTGAGCTTGCTGATCAATTTTCTCCACCACTTTGGCATCTGCTATGGCATTTTTAATTTTTTCCTGAATATCGGCATAAAGGGAACTGGTAGCCTGTTGAGAAGAACGCGTGCTCTTTTCCAGGTTGCTGGCCCGGGAGTCAACTTCCAGTGCCTGCTGGTTGTCCTGGTCGGCAGCTTCATTGACCTTATTGATCAAAGTCACCATATCCTGGTCCGAGGCCAATATTTCTTCCGATGCCGCTGAAACCTCCTGCATACCTGCGGATATTTCTTCCACCGAGGCCGATACCCCCTGCATGGAAGAAGCGATATTTTCACCGGAAACGGCTAGTTCTTTACTGGCGGAAGTGACCTCCTGAGCGTTTAGGGCTACCTGGCTGACCATCTCCCTTAGTTTGGAAGCCATCTCCTCAAAACCATGGGCTAAAACCCCTAGTTCATCCTTGCGTTTCTTGTCCTGGTCGTTGATCTCAACGGCGAAATTGCCCCCCGCTATCTGCTGCAGAATCTTGACCGCATTGCCTATGGTAACTTTGATTTGACGTCCCAATATATAGGAAACAATGAGACCCAACAGGAGAGCCGCCAGGAAGGCGACAACTATATCGCCTTTCAATGCATCCAATTTGGCCATCAGTTTGCTGGTTTCAGCCGTGATGGCCAGAGACCAGTCAGTTCCCGGTACCGGCGCAAAGCCCATGGTCTTAGTTTTTCCCCCGTAAGTATATTGGCCGGTGCCTTTTTCCCCGGCAAGCATCTTCTCTTCCAGGGCTAAAAGAGGCAGGGCTTCTTTATCATCTTTGAGTTCTACCGCGTCTTTGATCTCACTTAATACCAATTCCTGATCATCATCGGCAATTAGCGTTCCCTCGCCGTCCAGCATGAAGGCGTTGCCGATCTGCCCGAAATTGATATTATTGCTGACCTCGCTCAAAATCATACCATCCACTACTTCTACCAGAACCCCGGTGACCTGCTGGTCGACTTTGATGGGAACCGCCAGCATGATTTCCAGCCGCTTCTTGGTTTTATTGACTTTGGGCTGGGATATATTAGCGGTTCCCTGCATGGCTTTCTTAAAATAATCCTGGTTACTGATATCAATGCTGGTGTTATCAGAGCAGGATAACTTACCATCGTCAGCGGCTGCCCCTAAAGCAATGCAATCCAGGTGCTGGGCTTCCTCTTTCAAGACCGGCATCTGGATTGTCTCATCCATAGACCTGATCGCGGAATTATTGGCGACGACCGCCAGGGCGGTGAGCCGGGCCTGCAACTTGTCGCTGATAATCTGAGTGGCGTCTTCCGCTTGGGCAATCAGGCTGTCTTCTATGGAAGATGATAAGGCTTTGCTGGCGTTATTATAGGAAACTATCCCCAGCCCTCCACATACCAGCAAAAGAGTCAGACTAAAAAAGATCATTAAGCGATAACCGATACTCTTCATAAAAAAACATTCCTCCTGTTTTAAATCTTGCAATATAATTAGGCTTCGAAAGGTTGAGCATTTGGCGGCAAACAGGCATTTCTCTGTCCTTGCCTGAACTAAAAATAGAGTATCCATAGGAATAAAATATAAAGTTAATTTTATTGAATAATGTGAGGCTTGAGACTGTATATCCGCTATACCTTGAGTGTGGGAATATATAGCATACATTCTAATAACCTATGCAAATTCTATGCCGAAGTAATGAGTGCGTCAAGGTGCTTTAGTCCTAAAAATAAAAATATTCCTGCAGAATCAAAACCCCCGATTGATCTTAGAAGTCCAGAAATTTGTATGCACACCGGCATAAAGGATGAAAGTAAAGGTTATTGTTATACTACCCATAGCCCAATTTCATCAAGATCCTTATCTAAGGAGAGATTCAACCATGCCGGATACCTATTACAGCCGGAGGCTGTCAAGCACGTGAGCGACAGACCGGTAACGCTGTTGGGCTCAGACCCGAGGCTGCCGGCTTCTTGGACTGCCTCGGGCCGCTCTATATACTCGCCAACGAAAATACTGCGAATAATTGGAGAATAATTATACATATTGGGACTTATAATCAGATATAGCTTAATATATCTGATCGCAACGATTAATCACTTGTCTTGGCAGCATGATATTTCTCTATAAAAACAAGATTTCACCGGATGGGCGGAAATATAAATAGGGAAGGCGCTTGTAAA
>DHCD01000089.1:49314-50041 GCA_002398105.1 Syntrophomonas sp. UBA4911 | reverse complement strand
GCGACGGAATCGCCCTCATTTTCCAGGTCCACCGACAGGGCTTCCTCATCTATATCCAGATATTCTCTGATAACCTTGATCAGGTCTTCTTTAAGCTGGTTTAAAAACTCGGGAGAGACCGAGGCCCTGTCGTGAACCAGAACCAGTCGCAGTCTTTCCCGGGCAACATCCTTGCTGGAGACGCTGTCCTTGTTGAAAAATCTGGTGATTATATCTAACAAAGCCATACCTCCCCTCCTTATCTAGCTAGTTTAAGCATCTTTCTGAACCTGTCGACGAATTTTACGTTTTCTTCATCAACAGACGGCATAGGAACTTTTTCGCCGTTGATCCGCCGGGCAATACGCCGATAAGCTCCTCCCGCCCGGGAACTGGTTTCCAGTACCGCAGGTTCGCCCCGGTTGGTGGATACCACAATGGACTCATCCTCAGGCACTACTCCCAGCAGTTCTATGGACAAAATATCAAGTATATCATCTATATCCATCATATCACCGCGTTTTACCATTTTACTGCGCAGCCGGTTGATAATGAGCCTGGTATTATTAAGACCGCTGGCCTCAAGCAGGCCGATGATGCGGTCGGCGTCCCGTACCGAAGAAATCTCCGGTGTAGCAACCACAATGGCATTATCAGCTCCCGCCACGGCATTTTTAAACCCTTGTTCAATGCCAGCCGGGCAGTCTACCAAAATATAATCGAAGTCCTTGCGCAGCTCGTTGGCCAG
>DHCD01000089.1:1025-48967 GCA_002398105.1 Syntrophomonas sp. UBA4911 | reverse complement strand
TCCAGGTTTCTCAGGCCAAGATCAGTGTCAATCATGACTACCTTCTTATCCATCATAGCCAGTGCAGTGCCCAGGTTGGCTGTAGTTGTAGTCTTGCCCACTCCACCTTTACCGGAAGTAATGACTATAACTCTACTCTTCATCTCCAATCCTCCAATCATATTTTTAACTTTTCAATCACTACTTTGCCGGCTCTGATACGAGCCGTTTCAGGAGTCGAAACTACAATTACCTCCCCATCAGGCGGGCGGGTAATGTGGTTGGCAATCCTTATCTGAATCGGGCTTAAGCGGTAGGCGCTGATTACAGCAGTATCATCACCAAACGCACCGGCGTGCGCCATGCCTTTCAAATTGCCCATAACTACGATATTACCTCCGGCGACAACCTCTGCTCCCGGGTTAATGTCACCCAGAATAACCAGATTTCCCTCGCAGAAAATCTTCTGCCCCGATCTGAGGTGTCTGCAAATAAGGGTAGTATCGCTATACTGGGGCATATATCCAAACGGATAGTCGTCCGGCTCCTGTCCCACCGGTGGCTCGTCGGGCCGCATTTCCTTCAGATGCAGTCCGTGATCCAGTAAAATGTCTTCGATTTCCCTCACCTGTTTATTGTTGAGATGTTTGTCGCCCATATCAAGAACAACCAGGGTTCCCAGCGCATAGTTGTCAATTCTTTGCAGCTTTCTTTCCAGCTGGCTTTTAATTTCCGCAAAGGTGTTGAATGATCTTAGGTCGATCCGTATTTCCCCATTAATACTCCTGAGAGCTGCTGACAATGTCTACCCCCCAATCCTGAACGCTGATAAAAGCCTATATCCTTGCTTTCTATTATTGTAATAATTTTCCTGCAAAGAAAAACCGTAAATGATAGGATTTTTCCGCTAATCCTCTCATTTACGGTCGTTTTGCCGGCACAAAATTCTATCAAGTTTCGCATTCGCTTTCGACGTTAATTAACATCAGGTGAGCTTCCCTGGGGTTATTAATCCCGGGGATGATTCCTTTTCCGCTCCAGCAGGCGGGAAGTGTTGAGTACTGATGCTGCTTCCGGTTTCTTGCCCGGCTTACCGGAGTCAGCCCCGGGGATGCTGCCGGACTCAGATGATGAGGGCGTTGCGCCTGCCTCCGGTGGGCTGTCATCAGCCCTGGTTTTCTGCCGCTGCTGAATAACCTGTTTACGCTGCTGCAGTCGGGTATAAGTAGGTGATAATGTTTCCTGGATCTCGACATCAGTGGCCCGGCGCCAGCGTGAACTTACTTTTTCGATATCGGCCCGGCTGAGGCTGAGACGCCGTGCAGCAATATCCAGGGGCAGTAAGCAGACGGCCATAATCAAAAGCCAGGGCCATAATTCCACTATCCCCTTTAAAGGGGGCAGGTTATCGGCAAAAGCCTCTTCCGGTTTAGAAATAACACTTCCCCCTCCCCGGGCCGCTACCTGCTGTAAAAAGGATTCGTCCCGGGATACTTTGCCATATTCCGGAGAATAAGACAGCGCTGCTCCTCCGCTCACACTGCCCAGGATTTCCTCCCCTCTTTGCTGCAGTACGTTGATGAGATAAACCCCCGGCTCCCGGGCGCTGAAACTGCCGGCAAAACTGCCCGGCGCAGTGGGCTGCAGTTCCAGACTCTGACTCTTGAGATCAGGGGTGATGATATTAGCCTGGTTTATCAATGAAGTCGCGGTCAGATCATCTGATTCTACTTTAACATATCCCCGGCCGCCCTCAATATAAGCCTCCATCTGCAGGCTGCTGTCCTGACTGCGGGGAAGAACCCAGGACAGCATGTTGCCCCAGAACTGGTTGTAGCCTTCCCAGGCGGCCCACCCGGCCGCCCAGCGCCCGCCTCCGTCGCTGGTAAAAGCCAGGGATCTTCCCAGTCCATACTGCCAGCCTGCCAGTACCGGATCACCGCGGTGGCTTTCCAGCATCAGCTGGGCCGAATCTTTAACCGTACTGGCCACATAACCCTGCAGTTCGGGAACAGCGTTTATCCCTTGCAGTATCTCACTTCCGGCCGCTTTTAAGGGCGAAAAGTTCTCCTCCACTATATAACTGCGCAGTGCCGTAATGGTCTCTTTGGTAAATATCCGGGGAATGGTATAGGCTTCGTTAGTGAAATAATATCTGCCCCTGCCCCATTCCGCCAGCAGCTCCAGCAGATCGGTATCGGAGCCGTCGCCCACGGCAACGGTGGACATGGTTATGCCTGCCTTTTCCATTTTTCGGGCCAGGAAATAATAATCCCCGGTGGTAGCCGACTGTCCGTCAGTGAGCAATATGATATGCTTATATTTGGTTTCCGCCTTTTTTAAGGTATCATAGGCTAAAGCCAGGGACGGGTAAATACTGGTGCCGCCGTCAGCCCGCAGAGTAGCGATATCATCCTGAATG
Organism: Syntrophomonas sp. UBA4911; assembly: GCA_002398105.1. Taxonomy (GTDB): domain Bacteria; phylum Bacillota; class Syntrophomonadia; order Syntrophomonadales; family Syntrophomonadaceae; genus UBA4844. Next base: position 46,566 of record DHCD01000089.1, on the reverse strand, counting down.
GCGGCCAGATCATCCACCTTACGCATCTTTACTACCCATTTGGCCTCACTGTCAAAGGCCAATACCCCGATCTGATCCATGGGACCGAGAACCTCGGTAGCCTGCACCGCCGCTTCCCGGGCCAGGTCAATTTTGGCGTAGCCGCCGGCGTCGCCCGACATACTTCCGGACTTGTCGATTACCAGCAATAGGCCCAGGCTGGGGATCTCTTTTTTGCCCCGCAGATCCATATGCACCGGCAGGGCTTTTTCCACCGGGGTTTTAAAATAACCTCCGGGGCCAAAGCTCTGATCTCCCCCCACCATTATTAATCCCATTCCCATGTTTTTCACCGCCATATTGATGGCTTCCATATTATCCGCACTCAGGGCCGAGGCCGGTACGTTGCAGAGAATCACGACGGCGTAGCGCTGCAGTTCCTCCACCGTGCCGGGGAACTGATAAGCTGGAATCACCCGGTTATCCAGGTTGAGAGAATCAAGAGCCCGTTTAATAGAATCCGCTTCGCCGGATGAACCTTCCACCAATAAAATGGATGGAGGCCCCTGAACCATGGTAAAAGCATGGGCTACGTTATTCTCGGCAATAGTGTCTTTTTTAAATTCGGCCACCGCTTTGAAACTATGGAAGCCGCTCTCCTTAATCATGGCCGCGCAGCTGAAGGAATTCTCACCCCGGTTAACCTGGCTGTCAAGTTCGCCCACCACTGCACCGTCCTGGTATATGCGCAGCATTACCGGAGTAGCGATATTGCTGTCTATCTTGACCTTGACGTTAAAACGTTCTCCGGGATAGAGCCGTTGCGGCAATACCATGCTCTCCACCCGCGCCTCGGGGCCCTGCTCCTGCCGCAGGGGTAAAACGTCCACCCGGACTCCTTTATCCGCCAGAAATGCCGCTTCTTTCATCAAATCGCCGCTGTTTTCATCACCGTCGGAAATCAGTACCACCCTTCTCAGGCTTTCCCGGGGCATTAGAGCGTCGGCCAGTTTCAGGCCTTCGCCGGGGTTAGAATAATTGGGGTCCACCAGGCTCTCAATGCGATTAAAAGAGGAAGCAGCCGATAGGGGCTGGTCCACCCGGGCCTCATCGCCGAAAAGAATTATCCCCGCCCGGTCATCGGCCTCCTTTTTTTGCAGAGCCCGTTGGATAAAGTCTTCCGCTTTATCCCTTAGTTGCTCGCAGCTGGCCGAGCCATCCACTACGAAAACCACACTCTGCTTATGCAGGGGAAAGCGAAATTCCATACCGGCCAGAGCCAGAATTAAAAAGAGCAAAAGGCTCACTCTTAAGACCAGAATCAGGTTGCGCCTCCAGCCCGGCAGGTGCAGGCTGCTGCCGTACCATAAGTAGAGGGGATAAGCCAGAACGGGTAAAACCAGAAGCCAAAGCGGCTGATTAAAGCTAATAGCCACGGCGGTACACCTCCCATTCCACCAGAAGTACGAGCAGGCATAACGCCGCCAGGTAAGGCCATATTTCCCGATTGCTTATATTTTCAGCCGCTTGGCCTCCTGCCTGTATCCAGGCTATGCTGCGGGGTTTGAGGTCCGACTCCTGTAAGTTGCCGGAGTTTTTGACCGCCCAAACCGTCTGCTCCCGGTCGGCAGCTATCTGAGTGAAACGGTAAGGTCCCGGCTGCCGGGTGGGAAACATGGCTGGAAACGGAGGCTTGTAGCTGCGTTCTTTGCCGTCCGGTTCCTGCATCACAATCTCTTCGCTTCCCGGCATAACCGTAAAACTGTAGGTATCGGAGCCGATTACAGCAGCATGGTCCTGTTGGTCCGGCAGCATCCAGCTTAGCAGATTGTTTATCAAGATAGGAAAGCCGGTCTGCAAAGGGATGTTGCTCTGGTGCAGGTCACAGCCCCACACCGCCATCCTCCGGCCTTGATATTCACCTGTGGCCAGCAAAGGTTCGTCCTGATAATCAAGCAGGGTTTTAAACCCGGCCGGGAGAAGCAGATTGCGGGCCGAAGCCATTTGCCACCCATTGACATCCACATATTTCAGCAAAGGTTCATCCGGCCTGCCATTGACGGAGGCTATGTCCCGGCTGGAACCCTGCACCGGGATATGGGCATTGCCGGAGGGAGGGTTTAAGACCAGCATAGGCGTATGCGGCAGCTGCTCCGGCAGCCAGCCGTCGAAGATATAGAAATCATAATCCTGGTTGTAATCCAGATAATTGGCCGGAGCCGTCTTATATAATTCCAGGGCACCGGACAGAGTAAGGGCCTTCTCCACGAAAACATTGCCCGCGGTTACCAGTAAAGCCCGTTTTTCAACGGCAGCCGGCACCGGCGTCCAGGCCTTATTATCCTGGGAGTAAATATCCTTTCTGGATAGACGGGCTTCAATAATATCAGCTGTTAGGGGCAAATCTTCCCAGATTAGGTCCTGCATCTCCCCCGGCTTAAGCGCCAGCTGCTTTACATCCAGCAGGGCTTCTCCGCTTCTGAGCTCAACCTCGGTTTTTATCGGCTCCGGGCCGAAATTCTTCACCCGCGCCAGGGTCAGTACCCGGGAATTATGGTTACGGGCAGCCAGGGTGGTTATACCCACATTGTCCGCGCTTTTACCGATTAATTCAATTTTAACCGGGCAGGCCAGTTTTATCTTATCATTGGCCGGCATTACTCCGCCGTCGCTTAAAACCAGCAGGGAAATGCTGTCGTCCGTTTTGGTCATAGCGGAGACAATGGCTGTTGCCGCTTGTAGATCAGCACTGCCTGATGCCACTGTGATCTCATCCAGCATCTGCTTTATTTCCTTGCGGTCACGGCTGGCCGAGACTAAAACGGCCGGTTTTTCCGCCATGGCAATCAGGGTCATGCGGTCATGAGCCCCTAATTGATCAGCTATTGCCGCCGCTTTCTGCCGGGCCGCCTCCAGACGGGAGGGGTATACGTCGCTAGCAGCCATGCTGGCAGAGCAGTCGAGTACCACTACCAGATGGCGGGCGCCATTTTCAGCCACCGGCAAGTAGGGCCGGGCCATTGCTGCCAGCAGCAGAACCGCGGCCAGCAACTGCAGCAGCAGCAGCAGATTCTTTTTAAGGCGCTGCCAGGGGTTGCTGGCTTCAATATCCTTTAAGACCTGCTCCCACAGATAGGTGCTGGAAATGACCAGCTCCTGGCGGCGCGGTTTCAGAAGATAAAGTAAGATTATAAGTGGTATTATAAAAGCAAAGCCCAAGGCCAGCGGATTAAAAAACTGCAAAATATCTTCTCCTCTATATCAAACCATTGGAAAAATCCGGGTTATTCAGCGGCTGATTTATCTTCGTCCCAGAATGCCTGCGGCGGGGAGGCTCTTCAGGATAATGTCCTCCAGGGGCTCGGCTGCGCTCAACTGCCAATAGCCCATGTTACGCTGATGGCAGAAATTACGGATAGTGTCGGTATACTGCTGCAGCTTGCGCTTATAGGCTTTAATCACCATGGGGGTGAGGGTAACCTCCCGGGTTTCGCCGCTTTCACAGTCCACCAGGCGCAGATCGCCGTTTAAAGTGGGCTCCAATTCATCCGGGGCCAGCAATTGCAGCACGATCACATCCTGTTTCAGATACTGCAGGTACTTAAGCCCCTCCTGAAATCCCGGCGGAGACATAAAATCTGAAATCACCAGCGCCATTCCTCCACCTGAAGCATAACGGCCAAATTCCTTAAGGGATCGGTTCAAATCAGTGGCGCCGCCGGCAGGAAGGCGGTCAATAAAGTCCCAGACCCGGTGTAATGAGCCCTTTCCCCGCAGGGGCGGCAAAAAAGCGCTTAAATGATCAGAGCAGGCAGCCAAGGCCACCCGGTCGAAACTGCTCAAGGCCAGGTAGGCGAAGGCAGCGGCAATCTGCCGCGCGGTTCTGGCTTTGGCCGGCTGCCCCCAGTCCATGGACTGGCTCAGGTCCAGAAATATGGTCAATAAAAGATCCTGTTCTTCCATGAACAGCTTTAAAAATAAACGTTCACTGCGGGCATAAGCATTCCAGTCGATATGGCGGAAATCATCTCCGCTGGTATAGTTGCGGAAATCGGCGAATTCCACCGAACTGCCTTTGTTAGGCGAGCGCCGCTCGCCGCTGTGTTTGCCGGCTATTATTTTTCGGCCCTGCAAGGCCAACCGCTCCAGACTGGCCAGAAACTGCTGGTCAAAAAGGTCGTCCATGTTATTTCACCTTTAATTTCTGCAGGATATCGGTTATCAGTTGATCGGTACTTAAACCCTGGGCTTCACCTTCAAAATTAAGGAAAAAGCGGTGGCGCAGAGCAGGATAGGCCAGGGCTTCAATATCCTCAAAGGCTACGTTATATCTGCCTTCCATCAGGGCCCGCACCTTCCCCGCGGCTATCAGCGCCTGGCCTCCCCGGGGCGAAGCGCCGTAACGCACATACTGGCGTACGCTGTCCGGTGCATATTCACTTTCGGGGTGAGTGGCCAGAACTACCCGGGTAGCCATTTGCAATACTCTTTCTCCCACCGCTACTTCCCGGGCCAGGCTGCTCATCGCGGTAATAGTCTCCGCCCCCGCTATCTGCTGCAAATCAAGGGAACTGCCGGCGGTAGTGAGGCTGATAATATGGCTCAATTCCTCTTCTCCCGGATATCGCACCAGCAGCTTAAATAAGAAGCGATCCATCTGGGCTTCGGGCAGGGGATAGGTTCCCTCCATTTCCAGGGGGTTCTGAGTAGCCAGAACAAAAAACGGCTGGGGCAAGGCCCTGGTCTTGCCGCCCACGGTAACGGTTTTTTCCTGCATGGCTTCCAGCAGAGCGCTTTGGGTTTTGGGAGTAGCCCGGTTAATCTCATCGGCCAAAATGATGTTGGCAAAAACCGGCCCCGGTTGGAAGCTGAAATACTTGCCGCCGCCGGTATCCTCACTCATAATATTGGTTCCCGCTATATCGGCCGGCATCAGATCCGGGGTAAATTGTATCCGGTTAAAGTCCAGGGATAAGACCTGGCTGATGGTTCTTACCAGCATGGTTTTGCCCAGGCCGGGCACTCCTTCCAGCAGGATATTGCCCCCGGCCAACAGACAAATCAAAGTCTCCCGGATAATATCCCGCTGTCCTACCATCACCTGTCCTATTTCATCTTCTATCTTCTTGACCACCGGAGCAAAATCATCTACCTGCATTAAAATATCCTCCCGCTTCTAACTCACACAAATTTTTCAATTCTCTTCCAGAGATGAGAAGTAGTCGCGCACCAGGTCCTGGGTAGCTGCCGGGATCACACTCCGGTTCAGGGACTCCCGGGCAGCCTGGCTGTACTCCCCGATAACCTGTTGATAAGGCAACATGCTGTCCGGTACAATGTCGGGATTGTCTATCTCCACCGTCTGCTGCGGCCCGCTGCCTTCCTGGCCTTTTACATAGGAAGTCTCGCCGGCTCGGCCCAGCCTGGCGGGGTCATATATCTTCTCGTATTCCCCCACACTCATGTCAGCCGGAAGGTTCCCCCCGGACGGTCTGCCGGAAGAGGAATTTCCCTGTCTCTGACTATCCTGATTGCTGCTGCCGATACCGGCGCCGGCTCCGGCGCCAGCCCCCTGACCGGCTCCCTGACCTTGGGAGCCTTGTCCGCTCCCGGCACCAGTTCCTCCCGGTGAATTTCCTCCTCCGGGAGTATTGCCGCCCGGTTGCCGGTTGCTGCTGCCGGCGGCAGCCATACTGGCGCTGTTTCCGCTGCCGGCTGCCGCCGCTATCCCGGTTCGGGCCGACTGCAATGCCATTTGCGCCTGAGCCAGATCCGTATTTACGGCTGACTGCGCACTCATCTCTCCCAGGGTCGCGCCCAAAGCACTTAATTTACTCCCGGCTGCCTGGGCCGAACCGCTGCTCAGTGATTGGGCCGCCTGATTAAGCTGGCTTTGCAAGCCTCCGTCATGCATGGAGGCTGCCGCCTGGCTCAGACTGGCAGCCAGTTTCTGCTTATCGGCCGCTGTCATAGCCGCTGTCTTGGCGGCCAGCCGGTCAAAACCCGTTTTTATTTCCCGGCTGTCGCCCGCAGCCAGTTTCTCACCTATTTCCTGACCGGCTTCATTTTGCTTTAAGGCTTGGGATAACTTTTGTAAATCATGATTTATATCTTCCTGCCCCTCACCCGCCAGCTTTTTAAGCTGTTCCTCGGTACCGGTCAGGGACTTCATCGCCTGTTCCTGTTTTTTAGTCCTGTTCAGTTCCTGCTCTAAATCCTCCAGGGCCTTGATGCCTTCCTCCCGACGGACTGAAGGGCTTTTTTCGTTTTTCCGGGCTAAATCATTTTTGACTTTTTCCACCTGTTTTTGCTGCTGGGCTATTTCTCTGCGAATCGCCCTTTGCCGCTCCACTTCTCCCTGCTGGGGGTTGGGAATTACATTGGCCGCTATTAAAAACAAGGCCAGAGCCACTAAAACCTTCCCTTCCCTCCGGGGCAGACGCAGCGGAAAGCTGGCTTCCATATCCAGAGCCTGCAGACGGTTCAAGGCATCTTCCCTCTGCCTGGTCTGCAATTCGTTGCCGGGAGGGCGGCCGGAAAGTTCCAGGGCGGTACTGACCCGTTCTTTTAAGCCCTGGGCATCCGCCTGACAGGCGGCCTCCCATAAGCCCGGACGCGAGATCACAGCCCAGGCCAAAGCCAAAAGCAGTATGACCCCCGCCCCAGCCAGACAGTAAGTCGGGACATCCGCCCAGGGACGGAAAAAGGCCAGGATAAAAAGCAGCAGCGAGCCCGCCAGGGCCACCGCCAGAGCCCGCATAAGGGCAATTAAATAGTGCTCCCGGCGCAGACGCATTATTACCGGCCGTAAAGCCTCCTGCAGCTGCCGGTCGGCAAAAACCCGCCTATCCGGGATGAGCTTCGCTTTTAATTTCTTCATCATCTATTTCCACCTGCACCTTGCGCTTACGTCGGAATAATTGCTTAAGCCTGGAAAACCGGCCGACCGGGTCCAGCAGGATAATGGCCAGGATCAGAAAAAGCACTATTATAATGCCATCGCCAATAAAGTTGTATTGCCAGGGCAGCAGGTTCGAGGCCGGGGTATTGGCGCCCACTACTCTGCCGCCCACTCCAAAGCTCATGAACATTTCCTGGGAGAAAGAGCCCGGAAAGGTCGAAAACAGCGCTACGACCGGATTAAGATAGGCAATAAGGGGCAACCCGCTGAAGTTGGGACTTACCCTGGCCAGAAAGGCGGTTATGACCACCGTGCCCGCCAAAAAGAAAAATACGATAACATAGGTTACTACTACCGATACCTGGGTTTTGCGGAAAACAGTGGAGCAGAAAACCCCTATAGCTCCAAAAGTCAGGGACGTCATAAGATAGACCAGGAATACCTGACCGATTTCGCTTAACAAAACACCGCCGAAAAAGTAGACCACACTGAAAAAGGGCAGTGAAGATATGATCAGCAGCAATATGTAGGCGATTGAGGCCAGTAACTTGTTCAATATTATGGAGGTGGCGGACAACCTGGTGCAGATCAGCAGGTCCAAAGTCTGCCTCTCCCGCTCACCGCTGATTACCCCCGCGGTAAAAGCCGGAGTTACGAAAGAAACCAGCATCAGCTGAAATATGGTCAGGGTAACATAGATCTGCGGTCCTACCTCCGGCCCAAATCCGGCATAAAAAGCGCTTTGCTGCTGAGTCCAGTAATAACCCAGGGTAATCAAAGCCAGCACCCCCAGGTACAGACTGATTAAAAGGGGCGACTTCCAGGTTCTCATCCGCGAACGGAATTCCTTATCCAGTACCGGATTTAAAACCAAACGCTTCATCACTGCACCGCTCCCTTCGTCACCTGCATGAAAATATCCTCCAAATTATTGCTGCCTTCGCTGAAAGATGCCACCGGGATGCCGCTTGCAACCATCCGGGTGAGGATCCGGTTCAAATCCTCATCATCACCGCTGAAGGGAAGAACCGCACTATTATTGAAAAAGGGCGCTTCGGCCAGGCCCAGTTCATCCTGCAATATCAGCCCGGCCTCCTCGGCCCGGTCTATAACCCGTATCTGCAGGGTTCTGCCCCCCCGGGTATGATGTACTATTTCCTCATTGGTGCCGCTTATCACCAATTTTCCCATTTCCATAATGCCGATATGGGTACAGAGCTCGGACAGTTCAGGCAGTATGTGGGAACTGATAATAATGGTCTTGCCCATGGATTTCAGTTCTTTCAATAACTCCCGCATCTCCACCCGTGCCCGGGGGTCAAGTCCGGAGGCGGGTTCATCCAGAATCAGCAGGGAGGGGTCGTGGACCAGACTGCGGGCCAGACAGAGGCGCTGTTTCATACCCCGGGAAAGGGAATCAACATAGGCGTATCTTTTATGGCTCAAGTCCACCAGTTCCAATAAATCACCTATTATCATACGTCGTTCCCGTACCGGCATAGCGTAGCTGGCAGCGTAAAAATCCAGGTATTCCTCCACCTTGAGATCATCATAGACCCCAAAGAAATCCGGCATGTATCCAACCAGTTGCCGGATACGTGCAGGATTGGTGCTGACCTCCTCACCGGCAATCCAGGCCCGGCCTGCGGTAGGAGCCAGAAGGGCGGCCAGGATTTTCATGGTTGAGGTCTTACCCGCCCCGTTAGGTCCGACCAGGCCAAATATGGAGCCCGATTCCACATGAAGCGATAAATTGTCTACTGCCGTCAATTTCCCGTATTTCTTACTTAGGTTCTCAATCCGAAGCATTTTCTTACCTCCCCCCGCTGCCGGTCGCAGTCTGCTGAGCATTATCCTTATGGGTCGCCTCCAGGGAAAGGGTTACCCCTTTTAAATAGGCAAAACCATCAGGACCGGAAGGGGTTATTCTGACCCGCAGGCTGCCCTGCTCCGACAGGTAATCCCGCCAGTCCGGAATCGGATTGCCCATCAACTGATATTTCACTTCCTGCCAACTACCGGTTGACCAGTTGTACAGCTCCATGGTCAATCCCCGGGCGGTTTGAAAATTATCCGTTGGCGCCAATAGATTCAATTTTTTTACCTGCATAGAACTCAGGGCATAGGGGACATCCAGCTGGAAGGTAACCGGACCGCCCCCAAATTGGATCCCATTCATGTCCTGGGAACAATGAGTGGCTTTGACGTCGATAATACGCCCGTTTATTATCCCCGGGGGAATTGATATCTCATTTTGGTACAGCATCTCTACCGGAAGCGGCGACAGCCATGCCGTGGACGGATAAATTTTCCCCGACCTGGAACTTGCCATTATGCTTTCCACCTCTTTCTGGGACCAACCTATAAACATGAGCTTATCGCTATCCTGATTCTGGCTGCCGTTAAAGTACATCTCCATCACCCTCATCTTGTTCCGGCTCTCAGCCCTGTAGGGATTATACCCTTGCGGGTAATGAATAGGATAACTTTCAAATAAACGATTGTACAAGGACCGGCTTTGTACGGTCATATACAGGGACAGGTCGACTGCAACCGTCTCCCCGGGATTGAGCTGGTTCAGCTTCTGGTAGCCGTAGCGGCTGTATATCATACATTCATTCAAGGTTTGACTGGTATTATTGGTCAGGGTCCCCTTGATCCGGTTACCCTCGGTATGCAGCCGGGCTTCTATATTTCCCGGATCGGGCATACTGCTGCGGGTCTGGATGGAACGGGTGGCCCAGCGGCTTAAATCACCGAACTCAACACTGGTATCCTGGCCCTGCTTAACTGTCGCCATCACCGGTAGCTGAGTGGTATCAAGTACACTCTGGTTGCGGAAACTATCCATCGGTAAAACATCCACCAGCCGGTTGCCGTCCAGATTAATCGAATATTCCCGGTGGGTAGGAGCAAATGCGCCGATGTAGGAGGTTACCCGGGCATAATTAAATCCCGGTTCCATCTGCACTATGGATATGACCCGGGTAAATACGTCCCGCCCTTTACCTTTGAATCCAATCATATAAGTAGCGCCGAACAACAACAGGGCGGTTAAAGGTATGACTGCCCAGCCCAGTTCCCGGCGGTCAATTTTCTTTAACACCAGGTAAGCAATCGGTCCCAGCACGAGTATGTAAACCAGCAAGATCACCGCCAGCCCTCCCCGGGAAGGAAGATCGGAGGCGGGTATGCTGCGCAAGGCCCAGTTCATATCGTATCTGCGATCCACCATCATGCTCCGGGAATCGGAAGCGCTTATCATCTGATGCGGGTCACTGCGGGTAAGAATGTTCAACCACAGGCTTTCATTGCCCGCCCAGTTCTCAAAAGGGCCGGCAGCCGGGTCAAAGGCCAGGTAGCAGACATTCCCGCGCCCCATCGGGGATTCCACCAGAATGGGAAGATTATCATGGGAAACCAGAGTATTCCCCTGGGTCGGCTGCCCCTGAGTGATAATAATACTGCTGCCTGCGGGGAGCTGCTGTCCGGTCCATTTTTCCAGACCGGGCAGACGATTTACCTGGATGCTGCCCGAGTTCTGCATCGGAACCAGTTCCGGCGGCAGACCGGTCAGGGTCTTTTCCCAGCCGGCTCCGCCGCAGCTTACCAGCAGCCCTCCTCCTTCCACCCAGCCCTGGATAGCGGATAGCTGTTCCGCCTGCAGGCTGCGGCTGGAAAAGTCGCTGATTACCAGTGCGTCAAGACTTTCCAGCAGCAAGGGATCGGTCGGCAAATCCCGGGCATCCAGATGTATTACCGTAGCTCGCTGGGCATTGCCGGGCAGCTTCAACGCTCCCAGTTGATTCAGGGCCGCGGGATTACTCGACAGCACCCCCAGCAGCATCTCCTGGGTTGGCAGGCGGTTAATCCTGATACGGCTGGAAGTTATCTCTTTGCCTCCGGAAACCAAAAGCAGGTTAAAGCTCTGGCTCTGGCCATCGGAAACATAGAGGTCAAAACTCTTGCGGGAACCGGAAGGCAAAACCACCTCCCGGCTGAATACCACCTGGGCTCCTTCCTGATTGCTGCTTATTTTTAAAGTTCCCTTTATCTCCGCACCCGGATTCTCAATTTCCACTTTAACGGATACTGATTCCCCGGTGCGGGCATAGCCGCTATAACCGGCCCGGGCCTTGATGGAGGGAGGGTTCTCCCCTGCAGCCGGGGCGGGCAGGCTGAAAGTTGATACCAGAACCAGGCACAGACTTAACAGGAAGAAAAACCGCGCCGGCTTTTGCAAAGTATTATGCTTCATTTTCACTACCTCCCCCCGCTTGGTACGACGCTCTTGGTTACCGTAGACGTCGGCTGCGCCGGCATTTCTTTTATTTCCACGGCTTTAGTGTCTGCCTCGGCTTTGCTTTTGGTCTGGCCGGGTAAATCCATACTATAGTGCAGGTTTATCGTCTTCATCAACACAGGGGAATCCTGCTCATCATCCAGGGTTATCACCCCGGCTTCAATCGCCCCTTTATCACTCTTACCCAGATAGAGAGCTTCCACTTCCTGGGCTGGCAGCTCCGGATTTATAATCGCATTCTGATTCAATCCCAATATCTCCAGTTCTTTAAAATCCTTCATGCCCACAAAAATCACCGGGATACCGGCATTGGCCAGTTCCAGAAGCTTTGGCGCCCGTTCCTGCTGCAATATACTCTTCTGCTGATCAGGGAAAATCCAAATGCCGTTTACCATGGCCGGAGTTAAAACCTCAATCTCTTCCGCGTTCATATTCCACCACTCCAGGGGATAGTTGGTGTACTGGCGGTAATACTGCTCGTTTTGGGATACGAAGGCAATCTTCATACCCCAGGAAGGCTCTATCTCCGTGCCCTCTTTATCATAAAAGCGGGGGGTTATGCTGCCGGACTGATCCCGGGGAATCTGAGTTATAACAACCCGGTTGCGGGCCTCGGCTTCGATATTATTGCCGTCATTGAGTTCCAGCACCATTTTATCTACCCGAGGGTCCTTGCAGAAGGCAAAAAAGATCCCATCGGGCATTTGTCCGCACTCAGCCGGAGCGGCTCCTCCTACCAGGTCGGTGGTAAATTCCATCCCCTCCTTGAGCTTGATGCCGCCGAGGCTGCCTTCCACCAGCCTCAGGCCCACCATATAGTTTCCTCCCTGGAAGGAATCCGAGTATCCTTGTCCGCTGGCTGTCACTTTCAGGTCCGCCTTGAATACCAGATAGGTTTTTCCGCTCAGCTGGCTGATATCCAAAATCTCGACCTTATGGATACTGGTTTTCCTATAAGGATCAGTATATCGGCGCAGGCGATCCGGCAACTCCCGCTCTAACTCTTTTTCCGCCTGTTCCTTTATCTGCGCTTCCGACAAATGGGGCCGGGAATAATGGAAATGGTTAAAAACCAGCACGCCGGACAGCAATAATATTATCAGGCCTCCAATCCACAAAAGCCTCTTCACTATTTACCCTCCCTATCAGCAATAAAAAGGCGTATAGCAACCTTTTCTCTACCAAATATTACTTAAACCGATATCTTTTCTTTCACCCTATCACACTTTGCTCTTTAAGAGTAGAAATAAAGAAAGCAGGCTGATTACACCTGCTTGAAACAGTTCATTAAAAAACCAGGCCAACTTTCTAGTGGGGACGTGATGAAGGGTCGGTCTCACCGGTCTCGCTGGAATTAATCTGATTTTCGGAACCGGCCGCAGCTTCGTCCGCGGCTCTTTCTTCCGCCAGATGGTCTTTGATCCCGAAATACTGTTCAAAAACGTCCCGGGCTATCAGTCCGGCGGAAGAACCGCCGCTATATCCGTATTCTATTACCCCGGCAAAGGCGATTTCCGGGTCGTCAAAAGGAGCAAAAGCTACGAACACTCCGTGAAAATCTTTTTTGGGGTTGTCTCCCTCCCTGCCTGGCTCGGCGGTTCCGGTTTTAGCGGCCACCCGGATCGTTTCGGGGAAGTGGGCAAACAGGAAATAAGCCGTTCCGCCCGGTTCGGTAACCGCCAGCATGGCCCTTTTGGTTTCCGCAATAGTCGAAGGTTTGATATCGGCCTCGTGGACAACTTCCGGTTTGGCCGTTTTCAGGGTCTGGCCTTTATCCGATACCACCCGGGCCATCACATGGGGTCTCATCAAATAACCGCCATTGGCGATAGTAGCTATATAGTTGGCCAGCTGCAGAACCGTATAGTTATTTCCTCCCTGACCTATGGACATATTAAAGGTATCATAATCCTGCCAGACAGTCTCAAAGCGATATTGGCTGTCATGTTCGGCATCTATCTTATTTTTTTCCTGTTGTTTTTGACGCTGCAATTTTTTTAATTCTTCTTCATCGGTAACATTCTTTTCCATGCCCTGGTATCTGGTATTCAGCTCTTTAATCAAGCTCTCATAGCGATTATTAAGGATGGCGGCGTTAAGATCCTTTTTCCATTCCGGGGTGGGAAGCAGACCCTTGCTCTCATCGGGCAGGTCGATTCCGGTTTTGCTGCCCAGGCCAAATTGACGGGCCACATCAATAATTTCATCCTTGCCCGCCCGGCGTCCCATCTCCTGGAAATAAGTATTGCAGGAATGAGCCATGCCCGAATAGTAGTTTACATAGCCATGCACTCCGGTACATTTGATGCGGGGTGCTATCCAATACCTGCCGGTACAATTCACCGAATCGTTAAGCGGATCCATAGCTTCCTTTTCCAAAGCTGCCATACCGGTAATGGGCTTAAAGGTAGAGCCGGGGGGATAGTTTTCCTGCAAAGCCCGGTTGACTTCCGCCCCCGGATTCATGGGGTCGTACTTGCCGGTAGGATAATAGTAGGAAGCTTTTTCATCACTGAGATTGCCTTTCCAGTCATCCGGATTTAAGCCTGGCCTGCTGCTCATTGCCAGTATTTCTCCGGTTTTAACATTAAGCACTACCGCGGACCCCACTTTGGCTTTAGGATATTTTCCCTGCAGTTGCTCCAAAACCTGGTCCATGCTTTTTTCCAGTACTTTCTGCAATTCCAGGTTCAAAGTGAGATAAAGGTTGTTGCCCGGAGTCGGCTCCATGGTGAGCAGTTCTCTTATCGGTCTCCCCTTGGCGTCGACCTCTACCCGCCGGGCGCCGTCCCGGCCCCGCAGTTCCTTCTCGTATTGCTTCTCAATACCCGCTTTTCCAATCAGGCTATTGATGCTGTAATTAGCATCACTGCCGGCCAGCTCTTCGGCATTGATGGAATGGATATAGCCCAGCACGTGTCCGGCTAAATCGGCTTCCGGATAAGAGCGCAGGGGCTCCACCGTGACAGTGACTCCGGGTAAAATCTTCCGGTTCTCCTCCAGTTTCACTACCAGTTCCCAGGGAATATCACGAACGATTATGACCGGCTCGAACAGACGATATTGCTGCAGCTTTATTTTTTCTTCAATAAAATTCTTATCTATTTCCGGATAGTAGGATTGCATCAGCCCAACCAGGTTATTGACCACGGCATCCTGACCGCTCAAGCCCAGGTAACTTAAACTTAAAGTATAAACCAGCTCATTGGCCGCCAGTATTTCTCCGTTCCGGTCGTAGATTTCCCCCCGCGGGGCCTTCACCGCCACCAGCCGGATACGGTTTTCTTTGGCCTGGGTCTGATAAACCTGCTGATGAAAAAATTGCACAATAGCCAATCGCGCGCCCAAAATGGCCAGCAGGACAACAACTATATAGGAATAAACTTTCAACTTGGTTTTTATGGTCTGGGGTTTCATTTTACCCTCCCTGGAGTCTTGAGAACGCCGCCTTTAGCTGAATTATAGTACCAGATGTAGATGGGTACCGCCACCACTGCATTATAAGCGGCCTGATAGAGAATACTATTCAGCATACTGGTATCAATATGAAATACTTCGAAAACTACGATGCTCAGGAGAAAAAGAAACAGGGAATTTAAAACCGTAGCTAGCAGTACCGAAAAAAGGCCTACAAATATGTTTTCTTTAAAAACATTGCCTTGGGTCCGTCCTATAATATAGGCGATCAGCCCTTTGGACAAAGCGTTTAAACCGATGAACCGCCCCATGTACAGATCTTCCAGCAAACCGCAGAACAAGGCATAGGCAGTCCCTTTTTCCACCCGGTTAAAAAGCGCGAAAAAGGTAACAAAAACCAGAACCAGATCCGGAATCGTACCTTTTATACTATAGATGCTGAAGAATGTCGATTGTAAAAATATTGCCAGCCACGGCAATAATATAAGAACCAGGATACGCAATAGAGCTACTCCTCTTCCACCTCGGCGCCTGTTTCAGGCTGGTATCCGGTTACCACCAAAACCTCCTCCAATTTATCAAAATTAACGGCCGGCCTTATCTCGGCTGATAACAACAGGCCGTTAGGCTCCCGCGCAACTTCGGTAACTGTTCCTATCATGATGCCTGGAGGATATATAGCTGATAATCCGGAGCTTACGATCAGGTCGCTTTTCTTTATTTTTGAATAATAGGGGATGTTTATCATTCTCAACTGATTACTGTCGCCCAGGCCTTCTACAATGCCGTTAGTTTCCCGGGTCTCCTGAATTATCGCTCCCACCGCCATCTCCCGGTCCGTAATTAAACTGACCTGAGCTGAGTTCTCGCTGACACTGGCTACCAATCCCACCAATCCGCCCGGACTTATCACCGGCATGTCTTTTTTTACTCCCTGCCGGGAACCACGGTCAATGGTGATACACTTGTACCAGTTATTAGGACTGCGGGCAATCACATGGGCGGCCAGTAAATCATAACGATCCCGGCTGGTGTCCTCAAAATTCAACATCCGCCGCAAGCGCATGCTTTCTTGTTTATATTCCCGCAATGACTGGTTTTCTAAAGCCAGCTTACCGTTTTCAGCTTCCAGTTCTTTGATTTTTTGCTGTAACCGGTTTTTGTCGCTAAAAGTCCCGGTCCACCCGTCCAAATTGCCCATAAAGCGGCTAACCCCGCTCTGCATAGGGACATAGGCGTCACGAACAATCTTTTCCACCAAGGTAAGATTATCGCGGTGGGCAGCGGTAGAATTCATCAATGCCAGAAAAATAATAATTATCAGCAGCAACAGCCAGAGGAACTTATTCCCGAAAAGCTTAAACAAAACTCCTCACCCGGTCTTACATTGATTTTTTGGGCTGCACCAATACTCTTTTCAAAACCTCAATATCTTCCAGTACTTTACCCGTTCCCCGGGCAACAGCCAGTAAGGGGTCTTCACAGGCATAGACCGGCATATTGGTTTCTTTGCTGATGAGTTTATCCAGCCCCAGCAACATGGCTCCTCCCCCGGCCATTACTATGCCCCGGTCAATAATATCGGAAGCCAGTTCCGGAGGCGTTTTCTCCAAACAGACCTTTATCCCTTCTATTATCTGGTCAACCGTCTCTTTCAGAGCTATTTGAATCTCTGATGAAGAAACTCTTATAGTTTTGGGCAAACCGCTGACCAGATCACGTCCCCGCACTTCGTAGTATTCCTCATCACCCTCCCAGAGAGCTGAACCAATGGATATTTTTATATCCTCAGCCGTCCGTTCGCCGATAAGGAGATTATAGTTTTTCTTGAGATGCTGCATGATGGCGGTATCCATATTATCGCCCGCTACCCGGACTGATTTGGCGGTAACTATCCCCCCCAGGGATATGACCGCCACCTCGGTAGTACCTCCGCCTATATCTACAATCAGGTTACCGGTCGGTTCGTGTACCGGCAAACCTGCACCTATGGCGGCAGCCATCGGCTCCTCAATCAAATAGGCTTCTTTGGCTCCGCCCTGCAGTGCGGCTTCCCTTACCGCCCTCTCTTCCACAGTGGTACATCCGGTGGGAATACTTACAATCACCCGGGGTCGCATAAACGGGGTCCTGGGCCCCAGAACCTTGTTGATAAAATAACTGAGCATAGCCTGAGTAACGTCAAAATCAGCAATGACTCCATCTTTCATGGGGCGAATGGCAATTATATTGCCCGGGGTACGGCCTATCATACGTTTGGCCTCGTCGCCTACGGCCAGGACCTTGCCGTTATCGCTCTGGATGGCGACTACCGACGGTTCGGTCAAAACCACGCCTTTACCCTTTACATGCACCAGAGTATTAGCCGTTCCCAAATCTATTCCCAAGTCTTTGCCAAACACTATAGTTCCTCCTTAATTCAAATTAATCCCTTAGCTTTTAAACTGCAGTATTTATTATCACCTATTATTACATGATCAATTATCTCTATCCCCATTAGTTTACCTGCTTCTATCAGCCTCCGGGTTATATTTATATCCTCCTGGCTGGGAGCAGGATCACCGCTGGGATGATTATGCACCAATATCATTGAGGCCGCGCTCTTCTTAACCGCCGTTTTGAATACCTCCCGGGGGTGAACCAGGGAACTGTGCAAGCCTCCTACCGATATATCCTCCATTGATAAAAGCCCACCTTTACGGTCAAGATATATAACGCGAAAATGTTCCCGGTCATAATATCTCATTTCTTCCATAGTTATACCGGCAACCGTGTTGACAACATCCTCGGGCGATTTAATAGGGATGCGGGAATGAACGTCTCTGGCTATCCTGCGCCCCATCTCTATGGCCGCTTTAATACCAACCGCCTTGGCCGGTCCAATTCCCCTCTCACCGGTTAACTCTTCCAGGCTGGCCTCTTTTAAATTTCTCAGGCTACCGTATTTAACCAACAAAACGGTAGCCAGACCTAGCGCGCTTATATTTTTAGTACCCATGCCCAGCACAATCGCCAGCAACTCAGCATCATTAAGGTCACGTTCTCCCTGAGCCATAAGTTTTTCCCGGGGCCGCATGCTTACAGGCATGTCCTTAATGTTTACGCTGTATCCATTCACCAGCTTACACCCCCAGCAGATCTACGCCATGTTTTTTCAACATCAGGTAAAGCCGACTCAAAGGTAATCCCACCACATTAAAATAACACCCTTCTATTTTTTCCACCAGGAGCCCACCCCGACCCTGAATGCCATAAGCACCGGCCTTGTCTGCCGGCTCGCCGCTAGCCACATAAGCGGTGATTTCTTGTGCGCTCAGAGGCCTGAAATATACCCGGGTGGTCTCATCCTCAACTTCACAGATTTCCTCTCCCATCTTAACACAGACGGCTGTTATTACCTCATGCCGGCGGCCGCTGAGCCGGGAGAGTTTATGCCGGGCATCATCTTCATTAAGAGGCTTGCCCATTATCTGTCCCTCTAAAACCACAATCGTATCGGCAGCGATTACTATGCTGTCTCCGCTAATCCTGGACATAACTGCCTCCGCCTTTAAACGGGCCAATCTTCTGACTGCATCATGGGGAGACTCTTCGGGCAGGAGATTTTCATCAATATTTACAGAAATGATAGAAAAATTAAGTTTCAAAATCTCTAACAGTTCTTTACGTCTCGGAGAAGCTGATGCCAGGATAATATTCTTCACTAACTGTACCTCACCATTATAATCTCTTATAGACCAAATAGGATAGAATAAATCCCAGGATGGTAAAGAAACTGATATGGAGCATAAAACCGAAGGAAAAGGAAAAAACCTTGAGATTGACGGTAAACTGAGGAATGCCAACACTCTGTACTTTTCCCAATCCCCCCAGTACAGGCCATATTCCGGTTACAGCATCCCCTATCCAGCCGCCGATAATTCCCCCTACTATCAGTAGAAGCAGTAAAACCTGCCATCCTGGATAGGCACGAGATTTGCCAGTCATTGATTCCCCTCCAGCAAAGCTGTGTTTTTTAAAGTTTAGCATTACCACCAGGTAAAAACAAGATTGCCCCTTGAAGCGCCTTTGCCATTTTCAGGGGTTGCCGTTAAACCGGCAAAGGAGGAGAAGACTCCCGCCGGAAGCTCCTTCCTCCTCTATTCAGAGCAATAAATCATATTAACCCCTCATGGCCCGAAGGGCCGTACCTATAGGGCACAAGCAACCAAGAATGAAAATCGTATTACAGTTTCGCTATTCTTTCGACGCGGAATTCAGGGAATTTAGAGGGAAGAACGCGGAGGAAAACTTTAAATAAAACCCGCGTTCTTCCTGGAAAGATTCCGCGGTTTCCGCATCTAACAAATCTGCGTAGTTCTGCGTTGATCCGCGTCTGTTTTCTTATAATCGGTTTATTTATTAAAAGCCAGATTAAAGCTCAGAACTTCCAGGTTCACCGACAGGTCTACATTGCGCAGGACAATGTGGTTGGGAACCCGCAGTACCCGCGGGGAAAAATTGAGGATAGCTTTTACTCCTGCTTCCACCAGCTTGTCCGTAACCGCCTGGGCTACCGAAGCCGGTACCGTTACTACTCCTATATTTACGTTGGCTTCCTTTACTCTCTGCTCCAGCAGTTCCAGATTCTCAACCTCTACATCGCCAAGTTTAGTGCCGATCTTATTCTGATCCACGTCAAGAATGGCGCTGATATTAAAACCGCGGTCGGCAAAACCGTGGTAAAGAGCCAGAGCCGAGCCTAATTTACCAGCTCCGATGATAATAATATTCCACTTACGATCCAGACCCAGAATTTTCATAAGGTGTCCGTATAGTTCTTCCACCTTATACCCTACTCCCCGAGTGCCGAACTCGCCAAAGTAGGCCAGATCCTTGCGTACCTGAGCTGAACTGACTCCCACCCCCTGGGCAATCTCTCCCGAGGAAATAGTTTCTACGCTCTCATCCATCAGTTGATGCAGATAACGTGAATAGATGGAGAGCCTCATCACCGTAGCTTCAGGAATTTTATATACTTTCAAACCCCTTACTCCTTCTCAATTAATAATTTTCCTTTATCTTACCACCTTGTGAAAAAAAGCGCGACAAATAAAGGCAGAAAATATCTTTATCACTGCCCGAGGATATCCCTTATTATACTAATAATACCAGTAATCTGTAAACCAACATTGCCACCAAAGCCGATGAGGGGATGGTAACTAACCAGGAGATTACTATTTGGCGGGCAATATTCCAGCGCACCCCTTTTAATCTTTTAGCTGCTCCCACGCCCATAATTGATGAGGATATAACATGGGTGGTGCTGACGGGAGCACCCATGTGGCTGGCGCCGAATATAACCAGGGATGAAGTAAAGTCGGCAGCGAACCCATTTATAGGTTCAATTCTGAAGATTTTTCCTCCCATCGTGCGGATAATACGCCAGCCGCCTACTGCGGTTCCGGAAGCCATAGCTCCGGCACAGGCAATCTTAACCCATATGGGAACCTGAAAGGTGGCAATCAAACTGCCGCTAATCAGTATCATGGTTATGATCCCCATGGTCTTTTGGGCATCATTGGAACCATGGGCGAAGGAAGCCATGCAGGCGGAAACCACCTGCAGTTTACGGAAATTATTGTTGAGCCGGGCGGGTGAAGTTCCCTTAAATACCCAGAATAATAAGGTCATAACCAGACTGCCTGCAACCAGTCCCAGAAGCGGGGCAATAATGAGCCCGGTAAAAATGGCCAGAACTCCAGGCCAGTTGACAAAACTAACGCCAAAACCGGCGATCACTCCTCCGCTAAGCCCTCCGATAAGGGCATGGGATGAACTGCTGGGAATGCCGAAGCGCCAGGTAAAAAGGTTCCAGAATATAGCGCCCGCCAAGGCGCTGATCATCACCAGCGGGGTTACCATATCGGGAGGAACAATACTCTTCCCTATGGTTTCGGCAACAGCCGTACCGCTCATGGCTCCCAGAAAATTTAAAGTAGCGGCAATAATGATGGCGGTACGTGGTGAAAGGGCTTTGGTAGAAACCGAAGTGGCAATTGCGTTGGCGGTATCGTGGAAACCATTGACATAGTCAAAAATTAGAGCCAGAAATACTACAACAACAACTACTCCGATACTAAACATATTTAACTGCTACTCCCTTTAATAGGTTGCTGACACTTTCACAGTAGTCCAGAGTAGTCTCCAGGTGCTCGTAAATTTCTTTCCATTTGATGATATCAACAACATTGCGGGTATTCTCAAACAGAAGGGCTATGCCGGCCCGGTAAAGGTAGTCCCCCTCGTGCTCGTAGGAACGAATTTTTTCACATGAATCAATAATATCCTTGCTCTTATTCCTTACATAGGGAAGATCAGCTACTGCATTTTTTATTTCCTGGGAGGCCTCTTCCAGTACCTGCACTAATTTCAGCACATATACATCCTGTGGTTGTCCCACTTTAAATATTATGATTTTTTCCATAATACCCTGGATATGATCCAACACATTATTGAGTTCCCGGGCCAGAAGCAATATATCTTCCCGATCAAAGGGGGTAATAAAAGAATTATTTATACGATTCATTACCTCGGATAGGATGATATCTCCCTGTTCTTCAACTTTATTAATATTTTCCAGATTTACCGCCGGATCAGTCTGATTTTCTATAAAACCTTTAAGAATTAAGGCTGCTTCCGATATAGCCTCGGCCAGGTCGTCAAAATACTTGAAGAACCTGTCATCTCGTGGCTTTAGTCTAAAAGACAAGCCCGATACCTCCTTAAATAAATGTATAGTTTTTCTTAATTATAACACCTAATAAGGTTAACCCTATGTTAAGAATATGTTAACAACGGCTTGCCTACTCATTAAAATAAGCCCGGGCGCGGTTCAGAATGTAAAACGACCCGGTCACTAAAAGATATTCTTCGGCTTCCAGCCATTTTCTACCTGTCTCCACCGCTGCCTCAATATTCTCTTGGATACGCACTTCTTTATCCGGGTAAATGGATTGCCACTGCTCTGCCAGCCGCCGCCAATTGCTCCCCCGCTCCCCCTCGGGTCTGGTGACTACGCAGCCTCGGGAATCCCCTCCCAGTTCGCGCAGAATAGACCTGCTATCCTTATCATTCAATATCCCGCAGACCAGTATCCTCCTGCGATCGGGGAAAAAGTTCTTCAGGGAGCGGTTAAGGGCTCGGGCGCCTTGCGGGTTATGAGCCACATCAAGCATTATGGGAGGATGCCGGCTGATTAACTCCATACGTCCCGGGTTTTTTAAACCTGCCAGGGCGGAGGCCATATGTCCGGCCGTAATATTGTAACCCTGCTGCTCAAGCACCATGAGGGCGGTGACCGCCACAGCCAGGTTCTGTAATTGGAAATCACCCAGCAAAGAGAAAGGTATCTCCTCCATATCAATTCCCGGAGCTTTCACATCTATGATCTGGCTATTTGCGGAAAAGCGGCGGCGCTGCACCTGGCAGACGGTGCGGGCAGGGTAGAGCGCGGCGTTCTCACGGCGGGCCTTTTCTTCTATAACCTGATAGGCTTCTCCTTCCATATCACCAACTATTACCGGTACCCCGGGCTTAATTATCCCCGCCTTGTTGCTGGCTATCTCCTTCAGGCTGTTGCCCAGATAAGCCTGATGGTCATAGTCTACCCCGGTAATTATTGACAACCGGGGAGACACAACATTGGTGGAATCATAGGTCCCCCCCAGGCCTGTCTCCAGGACAGCCAAATCCACCTGCTGGTCTTTAAAGTATTGAAAAGCCAGAGCGGTCAGCAATTCAAATTCGGTTACCCCAGGAAAAGCCGGTCCTTTTATGGTTTGCAGTTTCCGCTCCAGACCGTGCAGATAATCCTTTAAAGCTTCTTCCTCTATTTCCCGCCCGTTAATGCTGAATCTTTCCCGATAAGAATGAATATGGGGCGAAGTAAAACGCCCCACCCGGTATCCAGCCTCTTGCAATACCGCAGCAATCATTAGGGTTACCGAACCTTTGCCGTTAGTACCGGCAACGTGGATAGAAGGATAAGCCTGATCAGGACGGCCCATCGTCCTCAACAGGGTATCTATCCGTTCAAGCCCGGGCATCAGCCCGGGCAGACTTATCCCCGCCAGTTCTTCAACTAGGCCTCTTTCAGTATCTGCAGACGTTGTAAAATACCTTCTTTCCTGATTCTGGCTTCCTCCGCCTTGGACTTTTCTTTTTCAATGACCTCCTGCGGCGCCCGGGAGACAAAGTTGGCGTTGTTCAACTTACCCTTGGCCCTGGTCAGTTCAGTGTCGGCAGTCTTCAAGTCTTTTTCCAGGCGGGCTATTTCCTTGTTGATGTCGATAACCCCTTCCAGCGGTACATATATTTCCGCCTGAGCCGTCAGGGCTGAAACTGCCTGGGCCGGCTTTCGGGTGAGCCGGGCGGTAATCTCCATTTCCTGCAGCCGTGCCATCTGCCGGATATAAGACTGGTTGGCGGCAAAAACCGGGCGATACTTATCGTCAGCTACCACCAAAATCGCCTTAATCTGTGACCCGGGGGCAATGTTAAACTCAGCCCGGATATTGCGCAGGGCCCTAATAACGTTCATAATCTGCTGCATCTCCTCCAGGGAGGCCGGCCATACCCGACGGTCATCTTTTAACGGCCAGGGATCCAGCATTATGGTTTCACTATGGCCGGGCAGATATTGGTATATTTCCTCGGTGATGAAGGGCATAAAAGGATGCAGAAGCCTTAATATATCCGTAAGCACCAGGTTAAGTACATTCTGCACCACCAGCTTTTCCCGCCGGCCAGCCTCTTGTCCTAAGCGGGGTTTGACCAACTCAATATACCAATCGCAGAATTCATCCCAGATAAACTCATAGAGTACTTTGGCGGCTTCGCCCAGGTCATAGCGTTCCAGCAGATCGTTGACTTCCTCCGCTCTCTGATTGAGCCGGGAAATTATCCAGCGATCGGCCAGGGTAAGTTCTTCGGGGTCGATTTCTATTTTTTCATAACCTTCCAGGTTCATAAGTACAAACCGGGAAGCATTCCAGATCTTATTGGCGAAATTGCGGGTATTCTCCACCTTGTTCCAATGAAAACGCACATCATTGCCGGGGGTCACTCCGGTGATGAGGGAGAAGCGCAGGGTATCGGCTCCATATTTCTCAATCACCTCTATGGGATCAATGCCGTTGCCCAGCGATTTGCTCATCTTGCGTCCCTGTCCGTCCAGAATCAGCCCATGGATATTAACATCATAAAACGGCACCCGGCCGGTATGCTCAATACCTGAAAATATCATGCGGGCCACCCAGAAGAAGATAATATCCCGCCCGGTCACCAGTACACTGGTGGGATAGAAATAATCCAGGTCATCCGTCCTTTGAGGCCAGCCCAGGGTGGAAAAAGGCCACAAAGCACTGGAGAACCAGGTATCCAGCACATCTTCATCCTGCTTCAATTCCGCCGACTGACAGGTGGGGCAATGGTCGGGGTCTTCTTTGCTGCAGATTATTTCCCCGCAATGCTGGCAGTACCATACCGGTATGCGATGTCCCCACCATAATTGCCGGGATATGCACCAGTCTCTTATATTCTCCATCCAGCTCATATAAATCTTGGTGAAACGTTCGGGAACAAAGCGGATCTCACCATTTAAAACCTTCTCCATGGCAGGCTCGGCCAGGGGCTTCATCCTGACAAACCATTGTTTCGACACCAGGGGTTCGATTACGGTATCACAGCGCTGGCAGTGCCCCACCGCATGCCGGTGATCTTCCACCTTGAGCAGATATCCCTGCTCTTCCAGGTCCTGCACTATCCGGCGGCGGCATTCATAACGCTCCATACCCTGATAAGGCCCGGCATTTTCATTCATAAAGGCATCATTATCTATAACCGTCACCTGCTCCAGATTATGGCGCAGACCCATTTCAAAATCATTGGGGTCATGAGCCGGAGTAACCTTGACTGCTCCGGTGCCGAATTCACGTTCTACATAAGTATCGGCGAAAATGGGAATTACCCGGTTAACCAGAGGCAGAATCACCTTTTTCCCTACCAGGTGGGTATAACGCTCATCATCCGGATGAACCGCCACTCCCGTATCCCCCAGCATGGTTTCCGGGCGGGTGGTGGCCACTACCAGAAACTGGTCGGAATCGGCAACCGGATATTTGATATGCCAGAGATGACCGTCACTATCTTCATGCTCCACCTCAATATCAGAAATGGCCGTATGACAGCGGGGACACCAGTTGATTATGTAGTCCCCCTGATAAATCAAGCCCTTTTCATAAAGGTTGACAAATACTTCCCGCACCGCCCGGGAACACCCTTCGTCCATGGTAAAACGCTCCCGGCTCCAGTCGCAGGAGGAACCCATCAGACTCAACTGGCTGGTGATACGGTCGCCATAAAGATGTTTCCATTCCCATACCCGTTCCAGGAACTTTTCCCGCCCCAGATCATATTTGCTAAGTCCCTCGGCCGCAAGGGCTTCCTCCACCCTTGCCTGGGTGGCAATACCGGCATGGTCGGTGCCGGGCAGCCACAGGCAGTTATAGCCCTGCATTCTCCGCCAGCGGGTCAATATATCCTGCAGGGTATTGTCCAGAGCGTGGCCCAGATGGAGCGAACCGGTAACATTGGGAGGAGGCATAACTATGGAAAACGGTTTTTTACTGCGGTCGTCCCCGGGGGCAAAATAATTATTCTCTTTCCAGTATTCATACCATTTTCCTTCAACACTGCCGGGATCATAAACACTGGGTAAATTTTTGGCTGAAGACATCAGCGGCTTACCTCCTTAATATATCAGCTTAAATCGGTATAATTGCCTGTGCGCCCCTGCCGGTAGCGGCAGGGATTACAACGATTATTATTTTAAAGCCGGTTTATACAATCTCAATTGTACTTAATATCACCGGGCCTGCGCAAGTTTTATAGCTTAAGATCATGCAGCCGCGAGACTAAGCGCCGGCGCTGCCCAGGCCAGATCTTGAGCGGCTTATGCCTTCCCACCGCCAGGTTACAATTTTGGACACTAGAATAGGCCGGCAATAATTCCAAAAAATATGCGGTTATGCTAAGCTTTAATCATTGACAGCAACAGATTTTGCACCAAAACATTACCGGAGGGGGAAATGCGATGACCTGGACGAAAGTGGGCAGAAATGAATTATGCCCCTGCGGCAGCGGGAAGAAATATAAGAAGTGCTGCGGCATGCTGGACGAGCTGATTGATGCCGGCGACGACCCTTTTACCCGCAGCAGCAAACTCATGACCGCTGCCAAAATTAAGCTGGATAATTATTATGACCACCTGATCAAAAGCATCCGTCAAGATGCCCAAAAACAGTTTTTGCGTTTTACTGTCACCCATAACCTGCCGCGGGAGCATGAATCTATTTTTTCGGACTGGTTATGGTTCGACCTCCTGACCGAAGACGAGAATACCCTGGCCTACCATTATATAATCGAAAACAGCGATTATATGGCGGCGTCACTGCGTGACTGTCTGGCCGGGCTGAGCCTTTCCTTTCTCTCGGTTTATCAGGTCGAAGCTTTAGAAGGCTCTTACCTTAAGGTGCGGGATATCTTCGGGGAAGGGACCTGTTCCGTCCTGCTCAAAGAGCCCTGGCAAGGCGTGGACCAGGACGCCGATTTATTGCTTCTGGGACGTCTGGTAGAGACGGAAGGGGAAATTGTATTCTCCGGCATGGCGCTGACAGTCGATAATAAAACCGGGCAGAAGGACTTCCTGCTGGAACATATGAATTTTATTGGCCGGCTTTTAAATGAACCCATGACTAATGTATTGAAATTCCATGGGGAAATGCTCTATGGGGTTTTTGACCACATCTGCCATAAAACCCTGGTAAACTTCAACGATATGCGGGGCTGCGAGATCAATGCGGATGAGAAAGCGCTCCTGCTTAAAGCCTGGGCTGAAGATAAGGATTTGCTCCCGGTGCATAATACCGGGGACTGCACCTGGTTCAAACCTGCCCGTGAGCACTGCGGCTATGTCCGGCTGATGGTAGGAAACCGGGAACTGCTGTGCTGTGCCGATGTGCTGGAGGATATAGTCTATCTGCAGGAAAAAGCCGCCGCGCTCCTGCCCGATAAAGAAGTGCAAGTGTTCAGCAATCGCTTCCGGCAGCAGCCTCCCCCGCCTGATAAAAGCCGGCTCTGGTTTACGGCTGTAAAGGATCAGGAAACCGAACGTTGGCTGGACAGTGCTATGGCCGAGCTGGAGGGAAAAACTCCCCGCCAGTATCTGGCCGCGGACAATGGAAAAGAACAGCTGCTGCAGATACTGGATAACTTTACGGCTGCCCGTGATAATCATACGGAAAAGGAATTAATCCAATATATGCGGGAACGGGTAAGCAATTATTAATAAGACTTGAGATTAATAAAAACAGATGCGGAACCCGCGGAATCTTTAGGAAATACGCGAAATTTATTAAAGTTTTGTCACTGTTCTTCCTTCTCAATTCCCTGAATTCCGCGTTTAAAAAATAACCGAACCATGGGATTACTTTCATTTCTTTTCTACATTATCATCAGCTCCTCAGTGCGGAGCTAATTGGTTCCCTGGGTGCCTTCTTCAGATAGGCGGCACGAACAGCAGCATTCCCGATTTAGGCAAAGTTCAGTCATAATTATGTTTGAATTATTGCCTATAATTATGCTATACTATGGGTAAGAAGGGAGCTGATTGTTATGCCAACGATTCGACCGATGGCTGACTTACGCGACACCGCAAAGATTTCCGAGCTGTGTTACCAAAAAAATGAGCCGGTTTTTATTACCAAAAACGGCAGCGGCCATCTTGTTGTGATGAGCATGGATACCTACGACAAGCAGATAGGGCTGCTGGACCTTTATCGGAAGCTCGGCGCCGCTGAACGTCAGATTGAGGAGGGCGTCCCCCTTCTGGATGGAGACGATGTATTCAAGCGGCTGAGGAAGAAACATGGGGAGTGAAAATTACCGCACCCGATATACACCGCTGGCCTATGAGGACTTGGATGAAATTGATAACTATATCAGTACCATCCTTTTAAATCCGCAGGCAGCCCTGAATTTGCTGGGTGAAATGGAGGAGTCCATCAATGGCTTGAAACAATTTCCTCTCATCGGCTCTGAGTTGGAGGATCCTTATCTGGCTTCCAAGGGCTACCGAAAACTGGTGGTCCAGAACTATCTGGTGTTTCATTTGGTGGATCAGGCGCAAAAAGAAGTCATCATCATACGTGTAATGTATGGCGCACGGGAATACCGAAGTCTATTATAAGTTGTCACTTGATGGTGGCGGCTTTTTCTTTGCCCGAATTACAACAGGAGAGGCTAATTAATAATTTCGCCTATAGCATCCCGTATTTCTTCGGCTCCTTCGCCGGTGGCGGCGGAAAAGACCAGGGGCCTGTGCTCCGGGTCCAGATTTAATTTGCGGCTTATAAGCTGGAGTTGTTTTTGCCGGGCGCCGCGAGCTACTTTGTCCGCTTTGGTTGCTATCAGGAGAATAGGAATTTCGTAGTGGCTGAGCCATTCCTTCATGGCCAGGTCGTGGTTTCCGGGTTCATGTCTGATATCCAGCAGATGAATAACGCCCCGCAGCTGTTTCCTGTTTTGGAGATAATTTTCTATGATCCTGCCCCATTTTTGCTGTTCCGCCTTGGCTACCTTAGCATAACCATAGCCGGGCAGATCTACCAGATTAAAAGCATTATTGAGCAAATATAAGTTGATGGTTCTGGTTTTTCCCGGAGTGGAGCTTGATTTGGCCAGGTTTCTGCGGTTTACGATCTTGTTTATGAGGGAGGATTTACCTACGTTAGAGCGGCCTACCAGAGCTATCTCAGGCAGATCTTCCTCCGGGAGCCGGTTCCAATCTACAAATGCTCCCTTAAATTCACTTGATTTAATTAACACTTCCACTCCCCCCTTGCTTCCGGTCGGCAGAGCAAGACCCGGAGATAAAAGAATCATCCCCGTGTCTTGCTTTTCCTTATTAGTTCATATTGATATCAATCAAGGTTTCTGCCAGTACTTCATCCATATGATCCACCATGATAAAGCGCATTTTTTTCTTGACATTATTAGGTATGTCCGCCAGGTCTTTTTTGTTGTCCCGAGGCATTATTATGGTGTTGATCCCCGCCCGGTGAGCGGCCAGCACCTTTTCTTTCAGTCCGCCTATGGGCAAAACTCTTCCCCGCAGGGTGATCTCCCCGGTCATAGCTACATTGTTGCGCACCGGCCGGCCTGACATGGCCGAAGCCAGAGAAGTAGCAATAGTTATTCCAGCCGACGGACCATCCTTGGGGATGGCCCCTTCCGGCACATGCAGATGGACATCGTATTTTTCCGGTATTTCACTGTCAATCCCCAGCTGGTCAGCCCGGGAACGGACATAAGTCAGGGCCGCCTGAGCTGATTCCTTCATCACATCACCCAGTTTTCCGGTCAGCATCAGATTGCCTTTACCGTGCAGAAGGGCTACTTCAATGGAGAGAATATCGCCTCCGCTCTCAGTCCAGGCAAGACCGGTGGCAACCCCAATCTGGCTTTCCTTTTCGGCTACCCCGTAGCGGAAACGTTCCGCCCCCAGGAATTTGGCTATGCTGCTTCCGGTTACATTGACGGCGGTATTTTTATCCTCCACCACCTGGCGGGCAACTTTGCGGCAAACGGAGGCAATCTCCCGCTCCAGGTTCCTTACCCCCGCTTCCCGGGTATATTCACGGATAATCTTGCGGATGGCTCCCTCGGAAAAACTGATATTATCTTCTTTCAATCCATGTTCCTTGATTTGTTTGGGCACCAGGTGATCCATGGCAATGTGTACTTTATCCTCTTCGGTGTAGCCGCTTATTTCTATAACTTCCATACGATCCAGCAAGGGCCGGGGAATATTATGAACCGTGTTGGCCGTGGTTATAAACATGACCTTGGAGAGGTCAAAGGGAACTTCCAGATAATGATCACTGAAAGTGTAATTCTGCTCCGGATCCAGCACTTCCAGCAGAGCCGATGCCGGGTCTCCCCTGAAATCCATGGTCATTTTGTCGATCTCATCCAATAAGAACACCGGGTTGCGGGAACCGGCCGTTTTCATGCTCTGCAATACCCGTCCGGGCATGGAGCCCACATAGGTACGTCGATGCCCCCTGATTTCAGCTTCGTCACGGACTCCTCCCAGAGACATGCGGACAAATTTGCGTCCCAGAGAACGAGCCACGGATTTGCCCAAAGAAGTCTTGCCTACCCCCGGAGGACCGACCAGACAAAGAATGGGGCCTTTCATTTTTTTGGCCAGTTTGCGGATGGCCAGATACTCCAGGATTCTTTCTTTGGGCTTTTTCAGACCATAATGGTCTTCCTCCAGTATGTTTTCCGCCACTTTTAAATCCAGGCGGTCTCTGGTTTCAATCGACCAGGGCAGGGAAAGCATCCAATCCAGGTAATTCCGGACCACTACCGCCTCAGCCACCATGGGAGGCATTTTCTCCAGCCGCTCCAGTTCTTTATAAGCTTTTTCCCGGGCCTCTTTAGGCAGATTGGCTTTTTCAATGTCAGCTTTTAATTCCTCAACTTCGGCGGCCCTTTCGTCCTTATCCCCCAGTTCTTTTTGAATAGCCTTCATTTGTTCCCGCAGATAGTATTCCTTCTGGGTTTTTTCCATTTGTTTGCGCACCCGGATATTTATCTTTCTCTCCAGCTCCAGTACTTCCATTTCTTTAGCTAAGAGCTCACAAAGATATTCCAGGCGTTTGGAAACATCACCAGCTTCAAGTATCTTCTGCTTTTCATTTATTCTTAAAGAGAGATGAGAGGCAATAACATCGGCCAGCCGGCCCGGTTCTTCAATCGCAACTACGGAAACTACGGTCTCCGGAGGAATTTTCTTGCTTATCCTGACATATTGTTCGAATTGAGCGATCAGGGTGCGCATAAGGGCTTCCAGCTCAGCCGTCCTCTCCGCGGGGTATTCTCTCCATTCCTCCACTACTACTTTCATATAAGGGTCATGGCTCAAATAATCGGTTACTTCAGCCCGGTAAAGCCCCTCCACCAAAACTCGCATGGTGCCTCCCGGCATTTTTAAAATCTGTCTTACTTCGGCCACTGTTCCCACCGCGAAAATGTCATCTTCGTCAGGTTCGTCAGTCTGGGCTTCTTTCTGGGTAGCCAGAAAGATCTCCTTATTTTCCAGCATAGCCTGTTCTATGGCATTAATAGATTTCTTCCGCCCCACATCCAGGTGAATCACCGTGTATGGAAAAACTAGCACCCCCCGCAGTGGCAGCATCGGTATTTCACGATAGACCTCGTTTGTTTCAAACAATTCAACACCTCCCGGGCAAATTCATTCTACTATATGTGCCGAAGCCGTGCAAGGCTAGCCCATCGGTAGTTTAGCAGCCTATAAAATCTAATATATATTATAACAAAGACAGCGGTTTAATCTACCAATGCATTCTCCAGCACTTCTCCCACTTCCCGGACCGGAACGATATCAATATCCTGGTACCCGGCAAATATATCCAACCAGTTTTCACCCGGTATAAATACTTTTTTTATTCCCGCTTTACGGGCCGCATCCACCTTGCTCATCACTCCCCCCACCGGCTTGATTTGTCCATGAACCGAGACTTCCCCGGTCATGGCCATGGTATTATCTACCGCCCGCCCCAGCAGACTGGAATAAATGGCAGTGGCCATGCTGATTCCCGCCGAAGGGCCGTCGACCGGAATGCCGCCGGGAAAATTGAGATGTATGTCATGATCATCAATATTCAGCCGGTACTGGGAACGCAATACCGTCAGAACGTTTTCCACCGCCCCCCGGGCCATGCTTTTACGGGTAAACTTGCGGTCATAGCCTCCCATCTGTTCTTCATCCACCACCCCGGTAACGGTCCATTTGCCCTGGCCGCCGGCAACCGGAATACTGGCTGCCTCCACTTCTATCAAGGTGCCGATATTGGCTCCATATACTGCCAACCCGTTGACCGTCCCCACCATAGGTGTATTACCGGGCTTAACTTCAGGCCGGGGAGTAAAACGCCCGTTATTTACCACTTTCTCAATAAGCGCCTTGGTGATATTACTGCTTTTATGAACCTGGGCTATTCCGGCTGCCAGTTGAATCATGTTTACCGCCTCC
Source organism: Syntrophomonas sp. UBA4911 (assembly GCA_002398105.1). GTDB lineage: Bacteria > Bacillota > Syntrophomonadia > Syntrophomonadales > Syntrophomonadaceae > UBA4844. The sequence continues at coordinate 14,802 of DHCD01000089.1, read as the reverse complement.
CGGCCATTATTGGCATAACGGGTAATATGCTCCAATGCTTCCGCAGTCAATTGATACATTATTTTATTGGCCGCATTGATAGCAATACTTTTTATGTCTTCTTTATCCAGGGGAGAGAAAAAAACTTCCAGACAACGGGAGCGCAGAGCCGGGGGCAACTCATCCGGCATTCTGGTAGTAGCGCCTACCAGCCGGAAATCTGCCGGCAGACCATTATTAAAGATATCATGGATATGAGCGGGGATATTTTTATCGGTTTCATTGTAATAGGCACTCTCCAACATTACCTTGCGGTCCTCCAATACCTTCAGCAGTTTATTCATCTGGGAGGGATGAAGTTCGCCGATTTCATCTATAAATAATATGCCGCCGTGGGCTTTGGTGCAGGCGCCCGGTTTGGGCTGAGGAACTCCGGCCGAACCCATAGATCCGGCTCCCTGATAAATAGGATCATGAACCGAGCCGATCAGAGGATCGGCGATATTGCGTTCATCAAATCGGGTAATGGTAGCATCTACCTCCACAAATCTGGCTTCTTTGGCAAAAGGTGAGACAGCATTTCTTTTAGCCTCTTCCAGCACCAGACGGGCGGCAGCAGTTTTACCTACTCCGGGCGGACCATAGATTATTACATGCTGAGGATTATGGCCGCATAAGGCCGACCTTAAAATGTCGATTCCTTCCGGCTGTCCCACCACATCATCCAGACTGGCGGGACGGGTCAGACTGGACAGGGGCTCGGTAAGCCTGATGCTGCGCATTTGTTTCAGTTTACGGGTCTCCTTTTCCGTTTCTTTTACCACCACCGTTTTGCGTCCCTGCTGGCTCTTCAACAGATTCCAGAAGTAAAGGCCGATTACAATGGCGAAGAAGAGCTGGATAAGATATAAAATGCCTCCATACTGAATAAAGAAATTGTTCATTAGTTTTATCCCTTCCTTGAAATCTGCTTTTATTATTCCCGAAGCAGCAGGCAAGGATTATGACCGGGACAAAGTAAAAAAAGGCAGCTTTCGTGCCTTTTTCCAATCCTAACTCGTTTTGTACCAACATTTTCTTTATCATTATGATTTATCACATTGCGAAGGATTTTGTCGTTTTATGAAGAATATTAAGATAATAACTATTATAGCAGGAGGAAAATGATTATGTCTGAGTATACATCTTTTAAAAGTCTCTTAAAGGCATATCTGCTTGGTTTCGCTGCCAATTTTATCAGCCTGCCTGTTATTGCAGTACTATGCCACTACACCTCGGCACAGCTCATTACCCTGGGGACGGGAACTCTAGGTTTAGCCCTGCCCCTTCTGGCCGCCTCAGTTTATTATTTTTACAGGTCCACAGGCCGATCGCCGCAGGGAGAACCCGGCGGTCAAGCCAATATCCCCGGGTTAGTACAGAAATTATTAATAATCAATATACTTATCCCTTTTATATTAATGAACACATTTCTGCTGTTCAGGACTGATATAAGCCTCTATCAATATCTATTCAGCCTGTTGCTGGAAATGCTTTTGGCTTATAATATCACCTTTTTGGGAGCCTGGCTTATTTCCCGCCGGCTGGTAAACTGCCTGAAGGATTCGTTTCTGGTCCTGGGCCCGGTAGAAATGGCCCAGGCTATGGTAAAAAACCTTCCTCAATCCGTCATTCAAGCCATGGGCGGCAGCCCTCAGGAAAACCTGAATAAATGGATCAGCCTGCTGCGTAGAATATCAGAAGATAATCCTTATATGCTGAATGTTTACTTTGCCTTGCGGGAAGATTATGTTCCCGGACAACACTACAACTGTCCCGGTTTCTTGCGGGGCGAGCAAGGGATTGACCCTCTGCTGATCGACTTCAGCGAATATGATTATTTTAACGCGGAGGATGAGCTTTTTGACTGGTATCACGGGGCGATTAAGGCCCGGGGCCAGTATACCACCCAACCCTATATGGATGCCGGCGCGACCAACAGCTGGACGGTATCCGTCACCACTCCGGTTTATGATGGAGGAGGAAAATTTCTGGGAGTGATCGGCGGGGATGTTCCGCTTAAAGGGAATACGCTTTCAGCCGTCGAAGCCAAAGAATACGACCTGCTCAAAATCATCGGCTATCCGTTGCGACGGAAAATCGCCGGTATCATATCTATAATGACCACCCTGCTGTCCATCGGTTTAATCATTAATTTCAACCTGAGTATGCAAGCTATGGAACAAGAGACAGCAGCCATGGACAGTTTGGCAACGGGCACGATTATTATTATTGCCCTAAGCATCCTGTTGATTTTTGTGATAGCCTCTATCTTTGATAAAACCTTGAATAAAGGTTTTAACGAAATCGTTACCATCTGCGCGGCATTGGCAGGAGGCAACTTCAAAATTCAGCTGCGAGACACCTACACCGACGAAATACAGAAAATAGCCAATACCGTTAATTATATGATCATGCAGTTAAACGGAATATTGAAACAAGCCGCAGCCGCGGCCAGACATACCGAAAAGGCGGCGGAAAAGGTCGGCGATAAAACCAGCCAGAGTCAGCAAAAAGCGAATACTATCGTGGAAGCCACCCAGGAAATTACCGCCAGCATGCAGGAAGCATCGGCCGCTTCCCAGCAAATCAATGCTGTTGCCGAAAACATCAAATCGTCGGCTGATTATATAACTGAACGCGCATTACAGGGAAAAATGGATGCCGAGCATATACGGTCGGCTGCTCAAGCCGTTAATCAAGAAATTGTTTTATCTCAGCAAAAGACTATGGAGATTTTTTCCAGTACCCAACAACGTCTGCAAAAAGCTATAAAGGAGAGCGCAATCGTTAACGAAATTAAACAAATGGCAGCTCATATTACCGGCATTGCCGATCAGACCAATCTGCTGGCACTCAATGCCGCCATTGAAGCAGCCCGGGCGGGGGAACAGGGAAAAGGCTTTGCCGTGGTAGCTGACGAGGTACGCAAGCTGGCTGAAGAATCATCCCGGATAGCCAATCAGATTCAGTTAACCGTAAACCAGGTCAGCCAATCGGTTTCCACCCTGAGTAATGATTCCTCCGCTATGCTGGAATTCCTCAACAGCCGGGTCGTGCCTGATTATAATAAAATGGTTGAGACTGCTCAACATTACGACAAGGATGCCGAATCCGTCCTGAATATGGTGGAGGAGTTCAGTAATTCGGCTTCGGATCTTAATCATTCTATCACCGAAGTAAGTAATGCCATTGAAGACAACGTCCTGGTCATCTCTAACGGCGCGGCGAAGAGCAGCGAAATCGCCCAGGATGCAGGCGCTGCCGCCATTTTGCTGAGTGAACTGGTCAAGGTGGTGGAAGGGCTTGATCAGGTAGCCGGATCTTTGCAGGCATCAATGGCCCAATTTCAATTGCGTTAAGCCGGCTTGCCGACCAACCTGAAACAGACCGAAGAACCCCTTCAGGGAATCAGTTCCGGTCTGTTTTAGGTTTTAATGATTCAGTAAATTTATCCCATGGCTTCCGAAGCTGGGCACGACACATAAAAAAGGCAGCTTGCGCTGCCTTTTACTGTTTGAATTGATTTCACCCGCTAATTCACCTTGCGCCGGGCATCTACCGTTACCAGTAACGGTTTTTCTTTCTTTTCCACAATGTCTTTGGTAATTACCACCTTGGTAACATCAATCCGGGAAGGTACTTCATACATTACGTCCAGCATGATATCTTCAATTATGGCCCTCAAACCGCGGGCTCCGGTATTCCTGCGCAGTGCTTCGTCAGCAATAGCCTGCATGGCGTCATCCATAAACTCAAGGCCCACCCCGTCAAGCTCAAACAATTTTTTATACTGTTTGACCAGAGCATTTTTAGGTTCAACCAAGATTCTGACCAGAGCATTGAGGTCCAAAGCTTCCAGGGTGACGATTATAGGCACCCGGCCTACAAATTCGGGAATCAACCCATAGCGCAGGAGATCCTGAGGCAGGATCATATTAAGGATCTCACCGATTTCTTTCTCCTGGCGTTTCTTTATGTCAGCCCCGAAGCCCATCACTTTTTCGCCGACCCGGTTCTGAATGATCTTATCTATACCTTCAAAAGCACCGCCGCAGATAAACAAAATATTGCTGGTGTCGATCTGAATAAACTCCTGGTGAGGGTGTTTTCTGCCGCCCTGAGGAGGAACACTGGCTACCGTCCCCTCCAAAATCTTCAGCAGGGCCTGCTGTACCCCTTCACCGGATACATCCCGGGTTATACTGGGATTATCGGTCTTGCGGGCAATCTTATCAATCTCGTCAATATAGACGATGCCCTTTTCGGCTTTTTCAATATCATAATCAGCCGCCTGAATAAGCTTCAGCAGAATATTCTCGACATCTTCACCCACATAACCGGCTTCAGTCAGAGAGGTGGCATCGGCAATGGCAAAGGGAACATTAAGGATACGGGCCAGGGTCTGAGCGAGTAAAGTTTTACCGCTTCCGGTAGGTCCCAGCATCATAATATTGCTCTTCTGCAGCTCCACATCATCCAGTTTCATACCCAGGTTTATTCTCTTATAATGGTTATACACGGCTACCGCCAGGGATTTTTTGGCCCGATCCTGGCCAATGACATAATCATCCAGAATTTCTCTGATTTCCTGGGGTTTAGGGATATCCCCCAGTTCAAATCCCAGATCATCCGCCAATTCTTCTTCGATTATCTCATTACACAGTTCTATGCACTCATCGCAGATATAGACCCCGGGACCGGCTACCAGCTTCTTGACCTGATCCTGAGTCTTTCCGCAAAATGAACACTTCAACTGACCTTTTTCATCCCCATATTTCATACTTTCACCTCTCTCTCACAAAAAAGGCTATTTCTTTCCAGCTTTTTTCGGATGGCTTATGACTTCGTCTATAATACCATATTCCATGGCTTCCTGAGCAGTCATAAAATAATCCCGTTCTACATCTTTCTGGATTTTTTCCAGTTTTTGTCCGGTTCTTTCGGCTAATGTGCGGTTCAGAGAATCTTTCATAGCCATGAGCCTGCGGGCGTGAATTTCTATATCAGTGGCCTGGCCCTGCATACCGCCCAGGGGCTGATGAATCATTACTTCCGCATTGGGCAGGGCGAATCGTTTGCCCTTGTGCCCGGCAGTAAGGAGAAACGCACCCATGCTGGCTGCCATTCCTACACAGATAGTGGAGACATCCGGCCTTATATATTGCATGGTATCAAAAATAGCCATGCCCGCACTGATGGAGCCCCCCGGGCTGTTGATATAAACTGAAATGTCTTTATCGGGGTCTTCCGCTTCCAGGAAAAGGAGTTGAGCAATAACCAGATTGGCTACCGTATCATCAATAGCGGTACCCAAAAAGATAATTCTGTCCTTGAGTAACCGGGAATAGATATCATAGGATCTTTCGCCTCGATTAGTCTGTTCAACTACCATCGGAACCAGATAAGACATTGTATCACCCCTTCTTTAAAACTATTCATTTAACCTTATACTATTCTATTTATTCACCAGTTTCCACTTCGCTTTTTTCTTCTTCCTTTTCGCTGATAACGGCATTATCGACCAGGTATTGAACAGCCTTATCAATCTTCATCCCCTTTTCGATATTACCTCTGAGTTCACCCAGAGTCGCTTTGGCTGTTTCCAAATCAGCCCCCATGTCTTTGGCTACATCTTCTATCTGCTTATTCAATTCTTCATCACTGATACTAAAACCTTTTTCCTCCACTATTTTTTCCAGCAGGAAGTTGGTTTTAACAATTCTCTCAGCCTCAGGCCGTAATTCATTATAGAAAGCTTCCGGATTACTTCCGGTAAACTGGAAGTATTGTTCCAGAGTCAGGCCCTGGCTGGCCATCCTTTGCCCAAACTGCTGCAGCATGCTCTCCAACTGCTGATTAACCAGGGCATCGGCCACCGGTATTTCACAGTTGCTCAGCGCCTGTTTTATGGCCTCCTGTTTTATAACTTCCTGTTTGCGGGCATCGCTCGTCTTTTCCAGACTGGTTCTGATATCGTCACGAAGTTCGGCCAGAGTCTCAAATTCACTGACCTCCTGGACAAATGCATCATCCAGCTCCCGCAGCTTTTTGCTCTCAATCTTTTTAACTTTGACTTTGAATACGGCATCCTTGCCCGCCAGATCTTCGGCATGATATTCAGCCGGGAAGGTAACCTTGACCTCTTTTTCCTCGCCTAATTTGCTCCCCATCAGTTGTTCCTCAAAACCGGGGATAAAAGTATGGGAACCCAGTTCCAGGGGATAATCGCTGCCCTGGCCGCCGGGAAAGGCCTCGCCATCTACAAAACCTTCAAAATCAATCTCCACCGTGTCGCCGATTTCTGCCGGTTCTTCTGTTTTTTCGGTCAGTTCAGCATAACGGGAACGTATATCTTCTAATTTATGGTCAACATCCTCGTCAGTAACCTGGAAGCTAGGGATGCTTATTTCCAGCCCTTCCACGTTACCCAGTTCAAACTCGGGCTTAACTGCTACCCGGGCCTTAAAATTGAAAGGCTGACCATCCTCAATTTCATCAATATCAAATTCCGGCTGAGCCAGAGCTTCTATATCTAATTGCTTCAGGGCTTCTTCGTAGGCATCAGGAACTATTACTTCCAGTGCATCCTGGTAAAGAATTTCCTTACCGTAGTGGGCCTCCAAAAGCGGCCTGGGCGTCCGTCCTTTACGGAAACCCGGGATACTGACCTGCTTTACCACTTTACGATAAGCCTTTTCCAATCCCTCTTCGAACTTTTCGGCATCCACCTCAATCTCTATGTATGCCTCACTGTTCTCTATCTTCTCTAATTTAGCCTCCACTTATGCTCCTCCTAACTATTAAGATTGACCAATGCACAGGAATGTAATTACTGCTGAACATGGCAGCAAAAATACCCTCTTAAGAATTTACCCTAAATCAGCCAAAAACACAACACCCCGGCAATGCCGAGGTATAAATAATATGGAGCGGAAGACGAGATTCGAACTCGCGACCCTCGCCTTGGCAAGGCGATGCTCTACCACTGAGCCACTTCCGCTTTTATCATTTCTTCATTTATTAGAATAATGAAAAAGAACCTCTTAAGTCAAGCCCTATCCGGCCTAAAAACATAAATACTTTCTACTTCCGGTTCAGCAGCTCACGGGTTGGGGTATCAAGCTGGCCGGTAACGGACAGAGAATGTTCCCTTTGGAACTCCCGGACCGCAGCCTGAAAATCTTCTGCGCTGGGACTCGTTTTTTTTAAATAACCTAATTCGGTCAGTCGTTTTACCATTGACTCAAGTTCTTCCTGACCTAAAATCTGAATTGCTGCCGGTTCTCCGTCATCAGTTGTTGCGGTCTCCATAACCGGTTCCTGGGGCGGCTGCGGTTCCTGGGGAGGCTGAGGCTCACTCGGCTGTTGAGCACGGTCACTGCCGTACTTCCAGTGTTTCATCTCAATAATATCCTCATTCTGCCCGCTAACTGTTTTCCCCACCGGAGATTTACTGGTTTTCAGATCTTCTACGATATCGGTGTCGGCAGGAATTTCTTTCAGGGGTTGACTATTGGCCGGAGCCGGGTCTGAACTTTTTCCTCCGCCAGCGGTACAGCCACTGGCAGCCAAAAAGAGCGCCAGAACTATGCCGGCGACAACTTTTCTATCCATTATTCCCCTCCTCCTGTCGCTTTAATCATTTTGAAGCTCCAAAAGCTGATGATTCCCTTCAGGAAGTATATCTGTTTTCATTATATACCCAGCCGGGGGATTAAAAAAGGCCGGAACTTTTCCGTCCTGTTTGCTTTGCCCCTTCCTGACCGCGCAGACAGGAATTTAAGCCCACCGACACCTGCCAGGAACCAGGCATATCTTCTTAATGCTAAAAATTCTCCCCCAAAAAAATTAATAGACTGGATAGATGTACTCTTTCAGCCATGATACCGGCAACCGGTATTGTCTAAAACGTCCCCCCGGGTCCTGTTTCATCCTGAGTTAAACGAAAGCGATTCTCTGAAGAGGAAAAATACTTGAGGATAGCGAACAAATATAGTTGTAGTATCCCTTATGGAGTTAAACGAATACCCGGCCTGCCGTTAGAGATGCTTCACTTCGTGAAATATGACAATAAAAAGTTCCATTTATCACGGGTTATGCCCGTGATATTGGTGAGATCGGCAATGCTGTATTATGGTTCTAGGAGGAGCGGAAGAATATAAATGAAATTGATTTCATGGAATGTAAACGGTTTACGCGCTGTTCTCAATAAAGGGTTTATGGATTTTTTCATGACGGAACAGCCGGATATATTTTGCCTGCAGGAGACCAAGATGCGGCCGGAACAGGCGGATATAAAGCCGGAAGGTTACGAAGCTTACTGGAATAGCGCAGTCAGAAAAGGCTATTCCGGCACGGCTGTTTTTGCCAGAATTAAACCAAACTCCGTTATGATGGATCTGGAGCAAGAGGAGCATGGATTGGAAGGCCGGGTGCTCACGCTGGAATATGATGATTTTTATCTGGTGAACGCCTATTCCCCCAACTCCCAACGGGGCCTTGTTCGTCTGGACTATCGGATGACCTGGCAGGATGACTTTTGCGCCCATTTAAAAAAGCTGGATGCCCAAAAGCCAGTGATTATTTGCGGAGATTTGAATGTGGCCCACCAGGAGATCGACTTGAAAAATCCTAAATCCAACCAGAAGAATGCCGGGTTTACGCCTCAGGAGCGGGATAAAATGACCGAGCTGTTAGCGGCAGGATTTATTGACTCTTTCCGCCATTTGTATCCCGAACAAGCCGGAGCCTATACCTGGTGGTCCTATATGTTTAACGCCCGGGAAAAGAATGTGGGTTGGCGGATTGATTATTTTCTGGCGTCGGAACGGATAAAAGCGCAGATCTTTGAGGCCAAGATTTATTCAGATGTCATGGGCAGCGATCATTGTCCGGTGGGACTTGAGATTGCGATCTAACCCAGGATTTGGTTCCGCGGAGGAATTTCTCCGCGGAACCGCTGTGCTATAAGAGATTCCGGCTGGAACCGCTTATCTGATCTGCCGCATCCGGATTTTTACGCCGGAGACGACTCTTATGGGCTTGCCGGCTTCACAGCGGATCATGGCAATCGCCTTTATGTGAATGGGGCTCGGCTGGTGGACATAGGGACACCAGTGGCACAGGGGTTGCGGTGGGCAAGAGGTAAAAATAAAAAAACGCCGAATCTCAACCGGCGTTTCTTCAAGGATTGTATTTACTTGGTGTTGTCTTCCGCCGGACTGCCGAGCAGAATACGCAGATAATCATGTCTGGCAGTCTATTCATTGGCAGAAACAACAGCATCGCAGAGGCGGGGCCGGTAAAGTTTTCCGGCTGCCGCCTGCCTTTCCGCCCCGGCCGTCGACCTCTTTAATCCATAATCTGTTTAAATAAAGCAGTGGACAAATAGCCGCTCTCCGGTTCAATAGTCTGCAGCTTAGCAAACATCCTGCGGGCAGATTCATCGTCTCCGCTGCGGTGGTAGACGGCCCCCAGGTAGTATAAGCTGTCATCATAGTAATTGCTGGCGGGAAACTCCTCCAAATAGCGCAGGTAATATTCCCGGGCTTGATCCAGCTCCCCGCTCAGGTATTTAGTCCGGGCCAGGTAATACAGGGCTTCCCGATTCAGATAGCTGCCGGAGCGCATGGCTACCACCTCGCCCAAGTTGCTTGTCGCCGTTTGCCAGTCAGCCCGCAGGTAGGCAGCTAGTCCCTTATTATAATGAAGTTCTTCCCGGGGATCATTTTTATCCTGTTTTATATCAGCTTTTGCATCAGCCGGCGGCGCCCCGCTGGCATTATCCGAAAATTCCAGTTTGGAAACCGACGCTATGACCGGGGCGGTCTCGCCTGTCTTATGAGCGGCCGGTGACGGATTCATTATTTTCTTCTCCACCGTCCGGTTTTTTAAAGCCCCCACCTGTTTCTGGTCAAAATAATAGCTGGCCGGTATGAGCAGCGCCAGGCACAGAATCCCGGCAGCCGCCCAGGCAAAACCGTAATAGCGGGAGCCGCGCCTTTCTTTGCCGGCAGCAGTTTCCCTATGGCCGGCCCGTATCTCTTCACCGGCCCGGGCCCGGTCTTCCCGCCTGCTCTCCAGATAACCCAGCAGGGCCTTATTGCTCCGGTCCAGCTGCAGGCCTTTCCGCCATACTTTTCTGGCCTTATCGACCTCGGACAGAGCCAGATGGCACAGCCCCAGCAATTCGTATAAGCTGACAAAGCCGTTGTTCTCTTCCATCAACTGCCTCAATTCCTTGACTGCCTGCTGATAGTTCCTGCTCTCCATGCGGTTCAGGACTTCGCGGTAACGTTTCAGCCAGGATTGAAAGGCTGGGGCAGTCGATGATTTCAGCCTGATAGCGGCATCCTGGTTAGCTTCGTCCAGTCTGAGCGCCATTTCCCAGCAGGCTATGGCCCGGTCAAATTCCCCCTGGATAAAATAACAGGAAGCAATCAGATTGATGATTTTTACATTCTCCGGTTCCACTTCCACCGCCTGCAGCAATTCTTCCAGCGCGGCACTGATATCATGGTCGTGCATTTTGCTTAGCGCAGTCTCAATCATGTTCTCCACCTGCCGGATATCGTTCTCCTGCATTTTTCCACCACACTCTCTATGGTTTTTACCATTTACTTCTATATAAGTTTAAGATTTCCTCCTAGAATTTGGAATTTATATTTATAAGACTTTGGATTCTATGCAAAAAGTTTTAACCCGGCAGCCGGGCTGTATAAATATATTGTCCGCTTGATCCGTTTCTGGCTGTTTTGTCAACTCTACGGCATATATTTCATAGTATATACGGCAGAGATAATTCCGGCCCCGGGTCTCAAGGGGCAGAGAAGGAGAGAATAAATGATTTATGCCAGTCGGTTTTTAAGATATGCCGAGGATGCCATGCAGGGACCCGATGTGCTTCTGCTGCAGGAAAAGCTTATTGAAGAGGGCTACCGCATCGCCGCCAGCGGCAGCTATGACCGGAGTACGGCCCAAGCGGTAACGCGATTGCAGCAGGCCCTGAATCTGCCGGCAGACGGTATTGCCGGGCCTGAAATCTGGAACACGCTCAGCCTGGGAGGAGAACGGACAGCTGCCGTCAAAGCGCCTCTGGCCGGACGGCCGTCTATTTTGATCAATCTGGGCAAGCGCAGGCTGACTTTTACTATCGACGGAAAAAGCACCATTTATCCAGTGGCTATAGGTAAGCGCTCCACTCCCAGCCCCCTGGGCAATTGGGTAATCGTCCAGAAGGCCATGAACCCCGGCGGCCCTTTCGGCGTCCGCTGGATGAGACTGTCGGTTCCCTGGGGCGGCTACGGCATCCACGGCACCAATAACCCAAAATCTATCGGCCGGGCGGTAAGCCACGGCTGTATCCGCCTGCATAATAAAGATGTGATAAAAATATATGACCTCACCCCGATTGGTACTCCGGTAAATATCGTCGGTAAGGTCTATACGGGAAGAATTTTACAGGAAGGCTCCAGTGGTGCGGACGTGAAACAGCTGCAGCGGGATCTGAAAAAGCTAGGCTATTATAAATCTTCAATCGACGGCGCATTCGGGCCTAAAACCACCCAGGCGGTTAAGGCTTTCCAGAGCGCTAATGGTTTGGCTGGCGACGGTGTCGTAGGCCCTTATACCTATTTCGCTCTGGAGAAAGCCAAAGATATCGCCAATAAAAGTTATGAGCCCTAAACCCAAAAAGCTCTACCCATTGCTACCCGCCTCAAAACAGGCTATGGCAAACAGGTCTTCATCAGCTGCGTTATTTATATCTTCCCGGCTAAAGACACCTTTGCGAACGATAGTCAGGACCCGGCCGTTTTTGGTCCAGCCGGTTTCACTCCGGTCATCGGTATTGACGTAGCTGAACCGCGGGGGATTGGCCAAGCGGGCGCGGCTGACTCCCTGAATGGTATCGGCCAGACAGGGGGAGCCCTGAACCTTAACCATGAGGTCGGAAGAATTAAGCTGACCGAAATAATCCTCGGCAATAGCCGCCATTCTCACTCCTATAAGCATGTCGAGACATTCTTCCCCGTGGTGGACCAGAGCCTGTTTTCTGATCATACCCTGGCGCATGGCCCGGCTTTTTCCCTTTATATAAGGAGTAAGGGGCGAGAAAACAGTATCATTTTCAAAATAGGGTTTCAAATCCAGCACAGGTGTTCCGCCCACGGCATCCAAACCCCGAACGTATACTCTATTGCCCTCCATCCGTTCCAGTTTTGCCAGACTTAAGCCGATCGGGTTAGGCCGGGCATAGGAACGCAGGGCGAAAACCCCGTAGGCAGGCAAATCGGGATTGACTTTACCCGGTTTGACCTTTAACAGTTCCCGGGACGCCTTATGAAACCAGGATAAGACCCAAAGATGAGAGTTCTCCTCCAGTCCCTGCAAGCCTTCGGCGTATTCAGGCCTGAGCTCAATAACCGCATCTTTGCCTCCCAAAGGCATGTCCCCTGGTTCTTCAACCGGCGAAAGGACGTAACCCACCGGATTTAATTCTATACTAACCATCCCCGCTCCTCCTCTTTCCTAATTTGCTATTATAATCAAGTGTAGCATTATCAGAATTTATTCGCACGCCCAATCGGGGATGTGAACAGGACACAGGAGATCCCATTCTGCATCCCCTCCGACGGTTCGAGCAGCTCCGGCTGCACGATCAGGCGGTTGCGCAAGGCGGTCGCGGCTTCCTCCAGCGCGTCGCATATAAACGCCACCGCTTCGGCTTCATCTGTGTGGGGGGACGGTTTCACCGTAGAGGCAGAGAAGCCCAAAGACGTACGTCTCAAATTCAAAAAATAAGAAAGTAATTTTTATAAAATGGGACATTGGGAGTTGGTTAATCCTGTTGTATGTAGGAGGTGAGCTGATGGAGGACAATTCTTTGTTGCGTACGGATAAAGAATTGGCTGAAATGTACCAGCGGAATGTAAATAGAGTTTATAAACTGTGCTATATATACTTGAAAAACGCTGTTGATGCAGAGGACGCCGTTCAATCCGTATTCCTGAAGCTGCTAAAGTCAAATATTTATTTTAATGACTGCGAGCACGAAAAGGCGTGGTTCATCACAACAACAAAAAACTATTGCAAAGATATACTAAAATCTTGGTGGAAACGACAACGGGTTGATTTTGAAACTTTGCCGGAAATTGCTTCCCGGGATGAAGATAAGCAAGAGAAAGAAATAATTGTAAAGCTTCTTGCTCTCCCCGAAAAATATAGAGTAGTGTTACATCTTTATTATTTTGAAGAATATTCGGTAAAAGAAATAGCAGAGCTTTTAGGGCGCAACGAAAGCACTATCCGGTCACAACTGCAGAGGGGCCGTGAAAAACTTAAAATTAAGTTGGGAGGTAAAGACTTTGGATAAAAAAGTTGTGAACAGAATATCTGAAATCCTTGAACCAACAGAAGAGCAAAGAGAGCGAATGTTCAGCAATATTTTAGAAAGACACCGAAACGAGAGTGCCCAGAAAAGAGATTTTACACCCATGAAACGATTAAAACCTGCATTGGCAGCGGTGATGGTTTTCTGTTTGATTACCACAACAGCCTTTGCTGCTTCATATTGGGGATTGGATATTAAGTTCCTCAACTTTCTAAATCCTTCAAGCGATGAGCAGGCAGAATATCTGGCAAACGGAGCTTATGTTGTTGATAAACAAGTAAAAAACAAAAATGGAACTTTGAACATTAAACAAGTTATAGGCGACAGTAATGTGACATTTATTTTAATGGATTTTACGGCGCCGGA
>DHCD01000089.1:0-845 GCA_002398105.1 Syntrophomonas sp. UBA4911 | reverse complement strand
GGAACGGTTTTAGATAAGGCGCACTATAGTTTTGAAGATATGTATATTGATATGGATGCTTATAGCGGTTTCTATGGTTATGGGATTATCTCATTGAAAGATGAAAATAGTAACGATAATAAAATCAGCATGGTTATGCCTATTAAAACGGACGAAAGCTTAATGGGGCAAAAAGCCCATCTGGGGTTTACAGATTTAATAGGCTCCGATACAAAACCGGGGGAGTTCACTACCGCTGTATCCGGCGAATGGAAAGCATCTTTCAAGCTTGACTTTAGGAATTTATCCACTGATTATCAAGTGGATAAACCAATAAAAATGGTTGATTATGATGCGACAATAAAGACGATTTCAATTTCTCCTATTTCTGTTACATTAAAGATTGGAGGCCCGTTCATGAAAGAAATTATTAATGAATATAACAATTCCTACAGCGGTTTTGACTCAGATCAATACCCCATAACTATTAATTATAAGGATGGGTCATCAGAAACAACTACTCGTATTTTCAACGGACTAATATCGGCAGAAGATGATCTGGTAGTGATAAAAAACTTTGAAAATATCATAAATGATAAGGAGATAAAATCCATCACATTCTTTGACACGGAGATTCCCATAATCAATAAGTAATCTATATAAAAAATAACAGTGGCCGCAGTTATTAATATGAAACCGCCATACATAAATCATGTTTGGTAGGTAACTAAATAACACGCTTTTTTCTTTGATACAAAAACCGTCCCCCTGTGCCTCTTGAATTTACTACATCTGCCATATTGACACTTTTCGATTTGATTCATATAATGGTCATATCGAAGTTATTAGATTTGAGGTGTCGATAT
>DHCD01000078.1:17287-21345 GCA_002398105.1 Syntrophomonas sp. UBA4911 | reverse complement strand
ACCCCTGACCCCCTCGTTGCGAACGAGGTGCTCTCCCAGCTGAGCCACGCCCCCACGAAACTGCCTCCAATTATAACATAATTCACCCGGCGGTTAAAGTAAAAAAGACCCTGACCAGTGGTCAGAGCCTTTTATTTTAGTATTCTTCCATGTAAATATCCAGTACCCTGGTTTGGCCGCGCCAGGCAGTGTCTACTATCTCAAAGTCTTCCGTATCAATACGGATGCGGGCGCCGATAAGGTCATAGCTTTTTCCGTCATAAGTGAAATGGGCGGGATCAGAAATCATAATCTCACCCAGGGTGAGCCATTTTTTGTTAACGTAAATACTGGCGTCGTCGGTCCCTTCCTGGTATTTTTTATTATCCTTGAAAAAGACATATTTACTGGGTTGATTGGCCCAATAACCGTCGGTATTTTTATCTCCCCGCACGGTAATGCAGTCCAGTGAGGTATCATAATCAATCCTGTCGATGTCATACACATCATCGCCATAAAGGCACTTAAACGAGGAATCGACCTTATATTGCTTACCCTTGATGCGGACCAGATTACGCTCAATCACCAGTACCTGGTCTATATCGT
Source organism: Syntrophomonas sp. UBA4911 (assembly GCA_002398105.1). Taxonomy (GTDB): domain Bacteria; phylum Bacillota; class Syntrophomonadia; order Syntrophomonadales; family Syntrophomonadaceae; genus UBA4844. Next base: position 20,760 of record DHCD01000078.1, on the reverse strand, counting down.
AAGCCACATTATCTTTAAGAATTTTCACTTTGTCGGCATCAACGAAAAGGTCGTTTAGGCTGACCCAATAATTGGTATCGCCTTCAGTACAATAGAAAATAAACTTATCTTTATAAGCCCTTAAAAGATCAATCTCATAACTATACTGGTCAGCCACCATAATGACATCCTTAGGGGAGAAGGTTTTCTGCCTGACGGTAAAATTACCGGAGGCGTCGATCACCACATTGGAAAGGCTGTAGCGCTCACCGTCTATAACAAACTCAATTTTGCTGATTTTGTCCAGATTAAGGGTGGTATTGTCCACAAATATGGCTGAAATATCGCTTAAGGTCAAGCCCCGCATGATTACCGGATCAGTCAGGGCCGTGGAGATGGAAGTTTCGGTTGAGCCAAGATTTATTTTGGTAATATCATAAAAGCTATTGCCCAGTTCAATCGTAACCTTATCATAACCCAGATCGTAAGTGGTTCCGTCAACCTTTACCTTCAGAGCGTCCACGATTTCCATATCGCTGAGGTATTTTTCCGTATAGGACGAGTTGAGATAAAGCTTTACGAAATCAGAATAGTATTTGGAGGAACCGTGGTTAAAGCTGTCGATTTTTCGGCAGGAGGTATAAGCGACCAGTTTATCGCCGCTGGCCAGAAGTTTACTTATGCCATAGCGATTGTTGTTTATAACGATGTCGGGATTATTGATATCGGAATTCAGGAAAAAACGATAACGGCTGTTTATAGTTATGTAATCGTCGGTTGCCGTTATGGAAGAAACCCGGACATTGGAAAAGTCTATATTAAAAAATACCGGTACCGAAGTGTAATCGTAGAGCTCATCCCCTATAGCTATAGATGTCAGGCGGCCGCTTACGGTACTGCCTGTACCCGGCTGATTTACCGAAGATCCGCCGTTTACCTCCATAAAATTAAGGATCAGCTTGCACATCTGGGCCCGGGTTACGTATTCAAAAGGTTTGAATTCCCCTCCGGGATATCCGGTCAATAGATTCAGATCATAGGCGGTTTTTATGTATCCCCGGTACATGCTTTTTTCCACGTCATCTTTATCGGTAAACGAGGTGGCGCTGTCATCCGGTTGCCGGTCCAGGGCCCGAACCATCATAGCCGCCGCCTGGCTGCGTTTGAGGCCGCTGTCAGGCTGCAGCACATTGGAATATTCGGAAGGAACGAGTATCCCTTGGCTTACTGCTTCATTAATAGACCCGCGCGCCCAGTGATTTTTGGTATCGTTAAAATAAGCGCTTTGGGTATCGCTGGGGGTGATGCCCATACAGGATATGAGGACAGTGATGAATTCAGCCTGGCTTACGGTTTTATCAGGCTTGAATGTACCATCCGGGTAGCCGCTGATATAACCGGCTGCCGACAGGGTGGAAATGAATTCGCTGGCCCAGTGGTCATTAATATCAGAAAAATCACCTGCAGCCAACCCCTGCCCTGGAAAAGAAAAAGCCAGGAAAGACATCAATGCCAGGATACTCAAAAATTTCTTGTTCACGAGTGTTGAACCTCCTTTTTCACTCCGCTTATAATAACTACGCTTTTAAATAGTAGAACTTTCCTTTATCGGGTTTCCTTTACTTAAAGATTAGCCAAAAACAAAATTTCTCCTGCCTGTCTAAGAACTTTTATATGATATATACCGGAAGCTGGCTAATGGAAAAGACTACCCGGGCCAGTTCCTGCATCCGGGCGGGAGAGGGCGGCTTTATATACTGGAGTTCATAATTCAGGCCCAACAGCTTCCATTTGTGGCTGCCCATAGAATGATAAGGAAGGAGATCTATCCTCTCCACCATGGGCAAGTCGCGGATGAAGAGCGCCATATTGCGCAGATCTTCATATTTATCGGTCCAGCCGGGCAGAATCACGTATCTTATCCAGATTCGTACACCGTTGTCATTCAATAACTGCAGATTATCAAGGTTGAACTGATTGCCGGCTCCGGTCAATTCATGGCTTTTTGGGCTGTTTATATGTTTTATATCGGCCAGGACCAAATCGGTAAGCGGAGCAAGATCCGAGACTATTGAGGGAATGATGTACAGCGAGGAGTCATAAGCCGTAGAAACCTTCTCCTGCCGGCAGCGATGGAATATTTCTTTAATAAACTGGTGCTGCATCAGGGGCTCGCCCCCCGAAAAAGTCACACCCCCGCCGGAAGCCCTGTAATAAGGGCGGTTTTTCAGAATAAGTTCCATTAGTTCTTCCGCCTCATATTCCCGGGCATTGGGACTGTTTAGAGCCCAGGTATCCGGGTTATGGCAATATTTACAACGCAGGGGACAGCCCTGCATAAAAATAACTGTTCTTATCCCTGGCCCATCCAGGGTGCTGAAAGTATCTATGGAATGAACTTTACCCTTCATGCTGACCTCTGCTTTGAAAAAATCTGGTAACTGCCGGAACAACCATATGTTGCTATCAATTCTACGCTAAACCTTTAAAAAGGTCTAGATATTATCGGCGTTATCGGCGGGTTACATATGCCGGTAAAAGGTGCGGGCGATTATCTCCTCCTGCTGTTCCCGGTTCAGCTTTATAAAATGTACGGCATAGCCCGATACCCGGATGGTAAGATCGGGATATTTTTCCGGGTGTTCCATGGCTTCCTGGAGTACTTCCGGACGGATAACATTGACATTCATATGATGACCGCCCTGCACAAAATAACCGACTAAAAGCCCTCTGAGGTTATTTACCTGTTCCTCATTACTTTTCCCCAATGATTCCGGTACTATGGAGAAAGTGAAGGATATCCCGTCACGGGCATATTTATAGGGAATTTTGGCTACGGAATTGCACGCTGCCAGGGCGCCCTTTTCTTCGCGGCCATGGAGGGGATTGGCCCCCGGAGCCAGAGCTTCGCCGTGTTTGCGTCCATCGGGTGTTGTCCCGGTATGTTTGCCGTACATGACATTGGAGGTAATAGTCAGGACGGAGAGAGTATGCTGGGCATTCCGGTAAGCAGGATACTTTTTAAGGTATTGGCTAAACATCCGCACCAGTTCGACGGCCAGTTCATCGACCCGGTCGTCGTCATTGCCGTAGCGGGGATACTCACCTTCAATTATAAAATCATTGACAATTCCCCGCTGGTCGCGCAGTGCTTTTACCCGGGCATATTTGATGGCACTCAGGGAGTCTGCCGCCACCGACAGGCCGGCGATGCCAAAAGCCATATAATAATGGACCTGGCTGTCATGCAAAGCCATCTGCAGATTTTCCGGGGCATAACGGTCATGCATATAATGAATCACATTCATAGTGTTTACGTACAGCTCGGCCAGCCAGTCCATCTGTATTCTGAGCCGTTCCAGGATCTGGCCGAAATCAAGGTACTCGCCCTGGTAAACGGCCATTGACCGTCCTACCTGGTCGCCGGTTATTTCGTCTATACCGCCGTTAATGGCATAAAGAAGCAGCTTGGCCAGATTGCAGCGGGCGCCGAA